>QGUL01000463.1 GCA_003242425.1 Pseudomonadota bacterium
GGGAGACCGGGGGCCCCTGGAAAGCGCGTGATCACGGCTCCCCCGGCGCCACAGCTCCGCCTCCACCGGTCCCTAACGCAAGTGCATCCCCTTCCGACGCGCCGCCAGGGTGCGCAGCGCCCTCACCGTCAGCAAGGCCAGCACGGCGCGCTGCGCGTCGCTCAGCCGGTTGCGGGTGGCGAACCATTCCGCCACCTCGACCAACGCGCCGGCGGCTTCCTGCAGATAGGCGTCCACCACGTTCCAGATGCGCAGCTCCTGCTGCTTCGGCAGCCGCGTCGCCGCCAGATAGTCGCGCAGCGCCCGGCGCAGATGCGGTTGCGCGGTTTCGTCGATCATCAGATAGGCCTGCGCCCGGTGTTCGGGCTTGAAGGCGTTTTCGCCGCTCACCGACTGCAGCCAGTGCGTCAGATCCTCCAGCGAGGTCAGCGGCTCGGCAGCGATCAATCCGGAGAGAAACTCCCGCGCCTTCTTGAGATCGGCGAACGGGTGGTCCGCAACCTTGTGGCCGAAGAGTCTCAGCATGGTCGTCGTTTTATGGAAGCCCCGAGCGAATCTGCACTTTAGCACCGGCGGCGGGCGCGGCAAGCCCCGGCGGTCTCGCAAACGCGACGGAATTCCGACGGCGGGCGAGACGGCCGATACGGTTTGGATCAGGTGGACAACTTCAGGGAAAACTCGGGCAAGCGTGCCAAGGGGCGGGATACCCGATCTTCCCCTCTGCAGCGAAAGGGCGGGCAGACGCTTCGCGGGAATTGTGAAAACGGCGGCGGTGAAGCGCCGAACGGCGCTAAGTGATTGATGTTTTGGTGCTGGTGAAGGGACTTGAACCCCCGACCTACTGATTACGAATCAGTTGCTCTACCAACTGAGCTACACCAGCAAGCCGCCGTCAGTCAGCGAAGCGCGAATTATAGCCGCTTCCCCCGCCCCTGCGAACCCGATTCCGCCGCCGCCCCGCAGACGCCCGGCCGCCGGGCGCTGCCGTCCGGCGTGACTTAATACCGCTCCGGCGGTTCCGTTCGACCGCTCGTTCCGCCAAATTCGGCGTCGGTCGGTATACCCGTGCACCTTGCTTTGTTCCGTTTTTAGCATCCGCTCGTCGAAGGAGCCGCTATGTACACCGTTCGTGGATTCACGCTGATCGAAGTACTGATCACCATCGCGATCGTGGCGATCCTGGCCTCGGTCGCCCTGCCCGCCTACAACGACTACATCACCCGCAGCAAGATCGCCGAAGCGCATGCCCTGTTGAGCGAACAGCGCGTGCGCATGGAGCAGTATTTCCAGGATAACCGCACCTACGTGGACGCCTGCGACGAGGGGACCGTCGCCACGCCGCAGGCAGGCGAGTACTTCGACATCGACTGCGGCGAGCCCACCGCCACCACCTACACGCTGACCGCGACCGGCAAAGCCGACAAGGGCGTCGGCGATTTCGTCTTCACCGTCAATGAACGCAACCAGCGCAAAACGGTGAAGGTGGCGTCCGGGTGGAATGGCACCAACTCCAACTGCTGGGTCAAGCGGAAGGACGGCTCATGCTGATGTCGCGGCATTCCGGCTTCACGCTGATCGAGCTGCTGATCGGACTGGTCATCGTGGCCATCCTGATGTTCTTCGCCGTGCCGAATTACCACACCTTCATCGAGAACCAGAAACTGCGGGCGCGGGCCGAGTCCATCCTGTCGGGGCTGCATACCGCACGTCAGGAAGCGATCCGCCTCAACACCAACGTGTCGTTCGTGCTCACCAGCACGGTGCCCACGCCGGAGAACGTCGGCACCGTCACCCTGGACGCTTCGGGGCCGCATTGGCTGGTGCGCGGCGCCGTCATGGACCCGGATACGAAGACCCCGCAAACAACCCGCGTGGACAGCA
>QGUL01000464.1 GCA_003242425.1 Pseudomonadota bacterium
GGCATCAGCTCCACGTGGGTGAAACCGAGTTCGTTGACGTACTCGGCCAGCCGGTGGGCGAGCTCGCGGTAGCCGAGCCAGGTGCCGTCGGAACCGCGCCGCCACGAACCGAGATGCACTTCGTAGATCGAGATCGGCCGGTCGAGGGCGTTGCGCTCGCGCCGCTGGCGCATCCAGTCGCCGTCGCCCCATTCGTAATCGAGCCGCCAGGCGCGCGAGGCGGTGGCGGGAGGCAGCTCAGCGTAGAAAGCGAAGGGATCCGCCTTGTCGACCACGTAGCCGCCGTGGTTCGACCAGATGCGGTATTTGTAGGCCTGCCCCGGCATGACGCCCGGCACCTCGCCTTCCCAGATGCCCGACTGGTCTTCGCGCGGCGCGAGGGGATGCGCGTCCGGATTCCAGCCGTTGAAGTCGCCGATTACGCTCACGCGTCGCGCATTGGGCGCCCACACGGCGAAGTGCGCGCCTTGCGCATGCAGATGGCAGCCGAGCTTTTCGTAAAGACGGCTGTGCGTGCCTTCCCTGTACAGGTAGACGTCGTGGTCGGTGAAACGCACGGAGGAGGCGTCGGAGCTCGGCATGAGCGCTTGATGTTGCGGCGGAGACATCGTCCTGATCGTCAGACGGCGAAGGGCATTGTGCGTCGGCAACCGCCTGCGTGCAAACCCGGGCTTTGAGGGGGATAGCAATCGACGCGCCCGTGGCCGGGCACGGCCGCAACAAAAAAGGCGGCTCGCGGCCGCCTTTGTCGTGCACTGAAGCGGTGCTTACTTCTTCTTGCGCAGCTTGCGGATCGCCGCCAGTTGCGCCGCCAGCATGGCGAGCTCCGCCTCCACCGCGGCGATTTCGACCTTGTCGCGCGCGGCGGCGCGCGCCTCTTCGGCGCGTTTGATCGCTTCCTGCGCCTTGGCCTCGTCGAGGTTGCGGCCGCGGATCGCCGTGTCGGCGAGCACGGTCACGATGTGCGGCTGGACTTCGAGTATGCCGCCGGCGACGAAAATGAGTTCCTCTTCACCGCCGTCCGCCGGCTGGATGCGCACCGAGCCGGGCTTGATGCGCGTGATCAGCGGTGCGTGACGCGGATAGATGCCGAGCTCGCCCGCTTCGCCCGGGAGCACCACGAAAGAGGCCTCGCCCGAGTAGATCGACTCCTCGGCGCTGACGACATCGACGTGCAAGGTATTGGCCATGGATTCTCCAAAAGCGGGCGGCACGGCCGCCCGCTTTCCTCAACATTACTGCAGGGTCTTCGCTTTTTCGAAGGCTTCCTCGATGGTGCCGACCATGTAGAAGGCCTGCTCCGGCAGGTGGTCGCACTCGCCGTCGAGGATCATCTTGAAGCCCTTGATCGTGTCCTTGAGGTCGACGATCTTGCCCGGCTGGCCGGTGAACACTTCCGCCACGTTGAACGGCTGCGACAGGAAGCGCTGGATCTTACGGGCGCGCGCCACCACCAGCTTGTCCTCCGGCGACAGCTCGTCCATACCCAGAATCGCGATGATGTCGCGCAGTTCCTTGTAGCGCTGCAGCACCGACTGCACGCCGCGGGCGACGTTGTAGTGCTCCTCGCCCACGATCTGCGGGTCGAGCTGGCGCGAGGTGGAGTCGAGCGGGTCCACCGCCGGATAGATACCGAGCGCGGCGATGTCGCGCGACAGCACCACGGTCGCGTCCAGGTGCAGGAAGGTCGTGGCGGGCGACGGGTCGGTCAGGTCGTCGGCCGGCACGTACACGGCCTGGATCGAGGTAATGGAGCCCACCTTGGTCGAGGTGATGCGCTCCTGCAGCTTACCCATCTCTTCCGCCAGGGTCGGCTGATAACCCACCGCGGAAGGCATCCGGCCCAGCAGCGCCGACACTTCGGTAC
>QGUL01000465.1 GCA_003242425.1 Pseudomonadota bacterium
CCTGGAGAAACTGGGCGTGGAGGAAACGAAGAAAATTCTGGAAACGGCCGGGCTGCCGGGCGAGGAAATCAGCGCCCAGGTCGGCTATGAGGACGGATCGTTCTTCAGAAGGCTGTTCAAACGCAGCACCGGTCTCACGCCCGGGCAATACCGGCGGATGTTCCAGCCGGTCGCCGCGGCTTGACGGGTTCGCGAAACGCGCGGCGCAATCGTACGGCCTTCGCGCGAATCATGCGGCCCTGGGCATGGGCGTTCCCCAAGAATGATCTCAACGAAGGCATAGGCCGTGTGCCGGATGACGCCCACCGGTGACGGCCGTTGGGATAGCCGTCCCGGCCGCGGGCATTGCAGCGGTCGCGGCAGCCGCGCACAATGGCCGCGACCTGTCACAACCGCGCCCCTGATCCGTCTAGCGGTCGACATGAAAACCGAGACCCTGCCCACTCCCGACCGCGTCGCCACGTTCGAAGCGAACCGCCGCAGGCTGTGGCAGATCGCCTATCGCATGCTCGGCTCGCGCGCCGAGGCCGACGACATCGTCCAGGATGCCTATCTGCGCTGGCACGCCGCGCCGCTCGAAGATGTCCACACGCCGCAAGCGTGGCTGGTCACGACTGTCACGCGCCTTGCCATCGACCGGCTGCGGCAACTGCGCGTCGAACGCGAGCTGTACGTCGGCCCCTGGCTGCCGGAGCCGCTGGTGAGCGAAGCGGCGCCCGCGGCCGACCACGCGGCCGAGCTCGCTTCGGAGCTGTCCGTGGCTTTTCTCGCGCTGCTCGAACGGCTCGCACCCGAGGAACGCGCCGCCTTCCTGCTGCACGAATTCTTCGACGCGGGCTACGGCGAAATCGCACAAGCACTGGGCAAGAACGAAGCGGCCTGCCGGCAGATCGTGAGCCGCGCGCGCAAGCGCATCCGCGTGGACCGGCCGCGCATTCCGGTCAGCCGCGAACGCGTCAACGCGCTGCTGGAACGTTTCCTGAGCGCCGTGCATGCCTACGATCAGAAAGCCGTGCTTGCGCTGCTCGCGCCGGACGCCACCTGGACCACCGACGGCGGCGGCAAGGTGCGCGCGGCCTTGCGCGTGCTCAAGGGCGCCGAACGCGTCGCCAAGTTCGCCATCGGTGTCGCGCGCAAATTCCAGGCGGGCGTGGAATACCGGCCGGCCGACGTCAACGGCGAGCCCGGCTTCGTGCTGCTGCGCGACGGCGAAGTCGAATCCGTCATGAGTGTCCGCACCGACGGCCTGCGCATTCTGGAGGTGCACGTCATCCGCAACCCCGACAAGCTGCGCCGCGTGCGCATCGGCGCCGCGCCTGTCACAACCTGAGCGGCTCCTTCGTCTAGAGCGTAGTTCCCAACGACGACAGGAGCCCGACGTGCAATCCCGTATCGCCTATCTCAACCGTTTCCCGCGCGCGATGCAGGCCATGCTCGGCCTGCAGCAATACGTCAACCAATGCGGGCTGGAATACAGCCTGCTCGAGCTCGTGAAGATGCGCGCCTCGCAGATCAACGGCTGCGCCTACTGCCTGGACATGCACAGCAAGGACGCCCGCGCCGCCGGCGAAACGGAGCAGCGCCTTTATCTGCTCGACGCCTGGCGGGAAGCGCCCTTCTACACCGCACGCGAACGCGCCGCGCTGGAATGGACCGAAGCGCTCACGCGCCTCGGCCCGCACGGCGTGCCCGACGAGATCTACGACGCGGTGCGCCCGCATTTCAGCGAGGAAGAGCTGGTGAACCTCTCGCTCGCGATCGTCGCCATCAACGGCTGGAACCGGCTGAGCATCGCCTTCCGGCCCGAAGTCGGGAGCTACAAGCCCGCCGCACCCGCTGCACGAGCGGCGAGCTGATCCAGCAAC
>QGUL01000097.1 GCA_003242425.1 Pseudomonadota bacterium
TTTAGTAGGGTCTGTGGGGTCCGAGAAGTGTATAAGCCGCCCGGCGTGATCTACGCCGATGCGCCGGTGCAATCGGACAACGTCTTCCTGCGTCACAAGACCACGGTGCGCGGCACGTACGAGGAAGCGCTCAAGCGCGTCGAGCAACTGCCCGGCTGTTTCGACGCGCTGTTTTTCAACGAACGCGGCGAACTGACCGAAGGGGCGCGGACCAACGTCTATCTGGTGATGGACGGGCGCTGGTATACGCCGCCGCTGTCCTGCGGGGTGCTGAACGGTGCCATGCGCCGCGCGCTCATGGCGCAGCACACGCCACGCATCGAGGAACGGGTGCTGTACCGCGCGGACGTGGAGGCCGCGGACGAGATCTGGCTGTCGAACGCGTTGCGCGGCCTGTTCCGCGTGCGTCTGCTCAAACCCGCGCCGTAGTCCTCAGCGCGCCGGCGCGTCGCCGCGCCGGTATTCCTCGCGCAACTGGCTGGCATGCCGGTACGCGGGCTGGATTTGCTCTTCCGGCGTGGGCGGTACGTCGCCGCGCGGCAGCATGGGCTGCGCCGGTTCCGCCTCGGGGGCCTGCGGCGTCACGCGCTCCAGCCGCTGCAGGCGGTCGCGCAGCCGCCGCAAGTCGTCGACGCTGCAGCGTCCGTGGCGGTAACAGCCGTCGTAGTAATAGAACGAACCGGCGCGCGTGAAGACGGCGTCGCTCGGATAGACGTACTGCTGCTCGGCCTGCGCGGCAGGCGCCAGAAGAACGAGCAGCGCCGCGACGCGACGCACGGCACGCAGCGGGCTCATGGCGCCGTCTGGCCGCCGGCCTCAGTAGTCTTCATGCGCGCCCTCGCCGGCCTGCGAGGCGCGTTCCGCCGCCTGCGCTTCCCGCATCATGCGGCAGGCGAGCAGCTGTTCCACCAGGCTGGGCGGATGCGGCACCGTTTCGCCCGGCTGCAGCCGCCGCGACAAATGCAGGAAACCGGTGCCGTTGGGACGCATGGTACTGATGGGTTCCATTGTCTTCCCTCCGCGAATGACCCCGACCCGGGCGGAAAGCCTGCGCCGTCCCGCCCTCGTGATGCGCCCAAAGCAGCACCCATGCCTGCGCGCGCCCTTTTCCCGTCCTGCGGACGGTATCGACGCTTAAGTGACGGTTCGGGAAGGCCGCCGCTCGGGTAAAAAACCGTGCGCCTGCGGCAATCCAGAGCATCCGCGGCGCATACCGCCTGCCCATGTGCGTCCACAAATGACAAGGCGGCGCACAAATGACAAGGGGCCCGCGCGGGGCCCCTCGTATGCGGACGGCGGGAAACCGCTCAGTTCGCGTTGGCGCGGCGGCGGTATTCGCCCGTGCGGGTGTCGATCTCGATCATGTCGCCGGTTTCGCAGAACAGCGGCACCTGAACCTCGAAGCCGGTGGCAAGCTTCGCCGGCTTCAGCACTTTGCCGGTGGTATCGCCGCGCACCGCCGGTTCGGTATAGGCGATCTGGCGCACCACCGTCTGCGGCAGCTCGACCGAGATCGCCCTGCCGTTGAAGAACACCACCTCGCATTGCATGCCGTCTTCGAGGTAGTTCAGGGCGTCGCCCATGTTGTCCTTCTCGACCTCGTACTGGTTGTACTCACTGTCCATGAACACGTACATGGGATCGGCGTAGTACGAGTACGTCACTTCCTTGCGGTCGAGGATCACCACGTCGAACTTCTCGTCCGCGCGGTACACGCTTTCGCTGACGGAACCGGTGAGCAGGTTCTTCAGCTTCATTTTCACGACCGAAGCGTTGCGGCCGGATTTGTTGAACTCGGCCTTCTGCACCACCATCGGGTCCTTGCCGAGCATGACGACGTTGCCTACGCGTAATTCCTGAGCTTGTTTCATAGCTGCCTGATCTTCCCTGCCGGCGGGGCGCCGCCCTGCGGGGGAGCCGCACCGAAAATTGTCCCGCGATTGGAAAAGCTGCTTATTTTACTTGCGCTTGCACGAACTTGACCAGTTCGGCGGCCAATTCGGGCCCCTGTTCGCGCAATACTGCCCAGCGTTCGGCGTGCTGCCGGGCCGCTTCCCATTGCGCGCTCCAGGCCTGCCACGCGCTGCCGGCGTCGGGGGCACCGTGCACCCCGTTCCAGGCGGCATGCAGCGCGCGCGTCGCCCGGGCGAGCCCCGCCGGCATGCCGGCGCAATAGCGTTCGAGGAAGGCCTCCAGCTTGGCGAAATGGGCGCCGCCCTCCTGCGGATAGATGTGCCAGACGAGGGGCCGCGCCGCCCATTGCGCGCGCACGAAAGAATCCTCGCCGCGCACCAGATTGAGATCGCAGGCCCAGAGCAGGCGGTCGTAGTCCGGCTGATCGCTGAAAGGCAGCACCGCCACGCCCAGCCGCCCGCGCGCGAAGCGCTGCCCCGCGCGGACCTCGCCGCATTCGAAATACGCCGCCACCCGGCGCAGGATCGCGCCTTCCGGCACGAGGCAGGTCACCAGCGCCTCGCCTTCCGCCCAGGCGTCGAACAGCGGCGCAAGGGCCGGGTTGTCGTAGCAGAACAGCGAGACACGCCGCTCGCCCGGCGCGGGCGCAGGCAGGCCGAGTTTCGCCCAGAGCGCGCGCTGTTGCGCGGCGTCGTTCTGAAAGGCTGTGCGTCGCTCGCCCAGATCGCGCTCGCGCAGCAACCCGCCCGTGCCCGCCTCGAAACCCGGAAAGAAAAAGTGTTTCACCAGCGGCAGCCGCGGATGGGGCGACGGCAGGCCGTGGCAGCCGCGCACCCAGTCCTCCGCGCTCAGGTATTCGAGATTGATCCACACCGGCGGCCGGGCTTTGCGCGCCATCGCCTCCACATAGGCGGGCGGCAACTGACAGCCGAAGGCCTCGATCACCACTTCGCCGGGCTCGATGCCGGGAAAAGGATCGCGCCAGGCTCGCACCTCGACCCCTTCGCGCAGCTGCACCGCCGCTTCCGGGTCCGCGCCCTGGTCCAGGCGGGCGTAGGCGTGCAGGTCGTCGATCCAGAGGCGCACCGGCACGCCGTGCTCCGCGCGCAGGCTGCGCGCCAGGCGCCAGGACACCCCGACGTCGCCGAAGTTGTCCACCACCGAACAGAACAGATCCCACATAACGCGGAGCCTAAGGCGGCCCGCCGGGAAACTCAAACGCCGCGGCATGGGCGTTGCATCGCAGCCGCCATGTTTTCCGCAGCCGACCGCTGAACGTTTTTCCGAACCGATTGATGCTTCAAACCGCGCCGATCCGGCTTCCACGGCAGAAAACAAGCTCCACTGGCGCCGGATGTCCGGCCGAACGCCCGGCACGAAAGCCTCGTGGCAGCCGTCGTCGCGCACCGCCCCTTCCCCGGTGTGCGGCGTGCATGCACGCCTTTAACCGTTTCCGCACGATGCGCCGCGTCGCGCCGGCCCGCCATGGCCCTGCACCGTGCGCAAAGCCGCCGGCCGGCCTGGAAGGATGCGAACCATGAAGCGAAGCAGCGATCCGTCATCGCGTGTGCCGACCGGCATCCCCGGCCTCGACCCGGTCCTCGGCGGCGGACTGGTGCTGCCCGGCATGTACATGCTCGAAGGGCCGCCCGGTGCCGGCAAGACCATCCTCTCGGCGCAGCTCGGTTTCAGGCTCGCGCGCGCGGGACATAAAGCCATCTATCTCAGCCTGATCGCCGAATCGCACGGCAAGCTGTTGCAGAACCTGCGCGGCTTCGAGTTCTTCGACGACAAGCTCGTACCCGAGCGCTTCGTGCTGATGAGCGGCTACCAGGAGCTGAAGAGCGCCGGGCTGGCCGGGCTGCTGCAGTTCATCGCCCAGGCCCTGGCCGAACACCGGCCCGCCCTGCTGGTCATCGACGGCTACAGCAGCCTGCACATGCTCGCGCCCCGTCCCAGCGCCACGGCGGAATTCGTCTACGAGCTGAATACGCTCATCACCACTGCGAAATGCCTGTGCGTGCTGATCGCGCCGCAGGAGAACGGCCATTGGGCTGAGAAGAACCTGGTCGACGGCCTGATCGAGCTGTACCGGCAGCCGAGCGGCATGCGCAGCGTACGCGAACTGGAGGTTCACAAGATGCGCGCCGCCGCGCAGATCGAAGGCCGTCATGCCTTCCTCATCGATTCCAGCGGCATACGGGTGTTCCCGCGCCTGGAGGCGAGCGTGCCGTTCCGGCATACGCCGCCGGTCTACGAGGACGAACGCGCCGCCTTCGGGGTGCCGGGCCTGGACGGGATGCTGTACGGCGGCGTGCTGCGCGGCAGCGTCACCTGCGTGTCCGGCCCGCCGGGCGCCGGCAAGACCATCGCCTGCCTGCATTTCCTCGATGAAGGCGCACGGCACGGCGAGCCGGGCCTGTACTTCGGCTTCTACGAGGCGCCCACGCATCTGCTCGCCAAGGCGCGCAACCTCGGCATGAAGCTCGAAGAGGCCTACCAGGCCGGCACCTTCGCCGTCGTCTGGCAGCCGGCGCTGGAATGCGGACTCGACCAACTGGCGGCGCAACTGCTCGAAGACGTGCAACGGCGTCAGGTGCGGCGCGTGGTGATCGACGGCCTGGAGGGCTTCGTGCAGAGTGCGATCCGGCCCGAACGGATCAGCACCTTCTTCAATGCGCTCGTGGGCGAACTGCGCCGGCTGCACGCGACCACGCTCTACACCGAGGAGAGCACGCTGTTCGCGCTTCCTGCGGGCGCTTCCACCCTGTCGAGCCCGGCGATCGTCGGCAACCACATCGTCCTGGGTTATGTACAGCACGAAGCGCACATGCGCCGCACCATCGCCGTGCTCAAGCAGCGCCAGAGCGCGCACGACCAGGACCTCAGGGAATGCTGGATCGAAGACAAGGGACTGCGCGTCGCGCCCGACAGCGGCAGCGCGCAAGCCTTCCTGGCGGGATCATGATGGCGACGCAGGCGAAAAGCATCCTGGTGGTGGACGACGAGTTCGACGTGCGCGCCATCATGGAGCTGATCCTGGGCATGCAGAACTACGACGTCCTCACCACGCCCAGCGCCCTGCTCGCGCTCGAGAAACTGCAGCAGGAACAGCCGGCGCTGATCATCACCGACTGGATGATGCCGATCATGGACGGCGTCGAGTTCTGCAAACAGGTGCGCATGCACCCGCAATGGCGCGAAGTGCCGATCATCATGATGAGCGCCGCCAACGAACCGGCCGACCGCAACCAGGGGCTGTGGAACGCCTATCTCCACAAGCCGCTGGACATGGACGAGCTGCTGCAGACGGTCGCGCAGACGCTCGGCGAATAGGCGCGCTCAGGTGCGCCGCGTGGGCACCGCGGCCGAGCCCGAATGCCCGGCGGCAGGCACGGTATAGCGTTCTTCGATGGCCTCGCGGATGCGCGTGCGGCTCTCCTGCGGCGACAGGCCCGCGTCCGCCTCGATGTCGCGCACCTGGTCGGCGAGTTGTTCGTCCTTCACGCAGTCGCGCAGCCAGCGCGAATAGTCGCCCCGGCGCAGATGATGCGTCCAGGTGTCGTCGTCCACGCCTTCGGCGAGCTGGGAGAACAGCACGAGGTTCTGCGCCCGTAGATTGAGCTTTGCCTCCGGGCCGCGGAAATAGAAGCTGCGGTCGGGCGGCAGCTCGCCTTCGGCGTACTTGCGCCGGTGGCGGCGGCGCTCGCTCCGGCCGGGTTCGACCGCGATGACGAAAGGCGGCGTGGGCTCGCCGCGGAACCACAGCAAGGCCTGCCCGGGTTCCAGCTCCAGCGGCTGCGCGGCAGGCGGCTCGGCCCCCGCCGCGCGTGCGAAGTTGCCGAGCGTTTCGCAGGGCTCTTCACCGAGCGCGGCGACCACATCCACGCCGCGCAGCACCTCCGGCGCCACCCAGTCCGGATGCACGGTGACGTAGATCATCGAACTGAGTCCCTCCCCCAGCATCGACGAGGCCGCTTCCCAATCGGTAGGCAGCAGGTGATGCGTCTCGTCGACCAGGATCCAATGCGGACGGCCGGTCTTGGAGCGCAGCTCCTGCAGGCGCGGCAGCAGGCCGAGGAAGAAGTCCGGGCGGTCCTGCAAGGGCAGGCCGACGAGGTTCACGACCACGTTGGTCTGCGGCTTCTCGAGCGCGGTCAGCACTTCGTTCGCCGAAGGCCCGTGATCGTTGTCGCCGAACACGATCGCGTCCTCGAAGCCTTCGTAGTCGCCCTCGGGATCGATGACGCAGAACTGGTAGCCCTGCTTGCACAGCCGTTCCAGCACGCCGCTGGCGAACGTCGATTTGCCGCTGCCCGAGGAGCCGGCAACGAGCAGGTTGTGCCACGCCGGTGCGATGTAAACCGGCTCGCCGCCGCGCCGGCCGAGCAGCAACCGCCGTCTGCGGAGCGCCGCGCCGCGCAGGTCGTCCTCCACCAGCCGGCGGACGATCTCCGCCACGCCTCCGCCGTGCGGCATGGCGGTCACGAGATCCGCTTCGCGTTTGAGCATCGGCACCGCGTTGGCGACCGCGACGCCGCACTCGCAGCAATCGAGCAGCGCGTGGTCGTTCTCGGCATCGCCGATCGCCACCACGTTGTGGGGGGACAGCTTCATGTGCTCGAGCGCCGCGGCGAGGCCCGATGCCTTGTTGACGCCCGGCGGCAGCACCATCACCGCGCCCTTGTTGAAGATGAGCTGCAGTTCCAGGCCCAGCTCGCGGACGGTCTCGATCACCGTGACCTCGTGCGGGGTGACGGTGGCGACGATCACCGCGCGGATTTGCGGGGGCACGCCTTTGCGCTCGACGCCCGCCACGAACTCGGGGGCCGCCGTTTCCCCATG
>QGUL01000466.1 GCA_003242425.1 Pseudomonadota bacterium
CCCGGCCCGGTTGCTCCGCGGGAAGCCGGGCCCCCCTCGCGGCCCGGACGGCCGACGCCGCGGGGGGTTCGCTTCTGTTCTTCCTCGGCAGGTGCGGGCGCGGCGGGCTGCTCGCCCTTGCCGAGCGTGTCGCCCTTGTAGACCCACACCTTGACGCCGATCACGCCGTAGGTGGTCTTCGCTTCCGAGAAGCCGTAGTCGATGTCCGCACGCAGGGTGTGCAGCGGCACGCGGCCCTCGCGGTACCACTCGGTGCGCGCGATCTCGATGCCGTTCAGACGGCCCGAGCTCATGATCTTGATGCCCTGGGCACCGAGGCGCATGGCGTTCTGCATCGCGCGCTTCATCGCGCGTCGGAACATGATGCGCTTCTCGAGCTGCTGGGTGATCGAGTCGGCGATCAGCTGCGCGTCGATCTCCGGCTTGCGGATTTCCTCGATGTTGACGTGCACGGCATTGACGCCCAGCAGCCGTCGCAGATCGGCCTTGAGGATTTCGATGTCCTCGCCCTTCTTGCCGATCACCACGCCCGGGCGCGCGCTGTAGATGGTGATGCGCGCGTCCTTGGCCGGACGCTCGATCATCACGCGGCTCACCGCGGCGTGCGCCAGTTTCTTCCTCAGGTAGTCACGGACCTTCAGATCCTCGTTCAACATCGTCGCGAAGTTCCGCCCGGTGGCGAACCAGCGCGAGCTCCAGTTCTTGTTGACCGAGAGACGAAAGCCGGTCGGATGAATTTTCTGTCCCATCGTTGCTCCTTAGGCCTTCGTTACACGGTCGCCGTCGCCGACGGTCACGAAAATGTGGCAGGTCGGCTTGAGGATACGGGCCCCGCGGCCTTTGGCGCGCGCACGGTAGCGTTTGTACGTCATGCCCTGCTCGACCGTGATGCGGGTGACCTTCAGCTGGTCGATGTCGGCGCCGTCGTTGTGCTCGGCGTTGGCGATCGCCGACTCCAGCACCTTCTTGATGATGCCGGCCGCCTTCTTCGGGCTGAAGGTCAGGATGTTGAGCGCCTGCTCGACGGACTTGCCGCGAATCTGGTCAGCCACCAGCCGCCCTTTCTTCGCCGACAGGCGCACGCCGTAAAGTTTCGCTTGCGTTTCCATGTCGTCCTCTTAGCGCTTGGCCTTCTTGTCCGCCGAATGACCCTTGAACGTGCGGGTCAGCGCGAATTCGCCCAGCTTGTGACCGACCATGTTCTCGGTGATGTACACCGGGATGTGCTGCTTGCCGTTGTGCACGGCGATCGTCAGGCCGATGAAGTCGGGCAGGATGGTCGAGCGCCGCGACCAGGTCTTGATCGGACGCTTGTCGTTGGTCGCACGGGCCGCCTCCACCTTCTTCATCAGGTGCAGGTCGACGAACGGACCTTTCTTGATCGAACGAGCCATGTGCTATCCCTTACTTCTTGTGACGGCTGCTGACAATCATGCCGCTGGTACGTTTGTTCCTGCGGGTACGCAGACCCTTGGTGTGCTGACCCCACGGGCTCACCGGATGGCGGCCGCCGGAAGTCCGGCCCTCGCCACCACCGTGCGGGTGGTCGATCGGGTTCATCGCCACGCCGCGCACCGTCGGCCGGATGCCCAGCCAGCGCGAACGGCCTGCCTTACCGATGGTGCGGAGCTGGTGCTCCTCGTTGCCCACTTCGCCGATGGTGGCGCGGCAGTCGATGTGCACCTTGCGCACTTCGCCGGAACGCAGGCGGAGCTGCGCGTAGCTGCCTTCGCGCGCCAGCAGCTCAGCGTGCGAGCCGCCCGCGCGCGGGAGCTGCGGGCCCTTGCCCAGTCCCCTATACAACACCCCCGAGCCCCCGAGCGGGATCCTTTTCCCTCATCCGTTTTTGTCTTTGACAAAAAAA
>QGUL01000098.1 GCA_003242425.1 Pseudomonadota bacterium
CGACATCCGCACGGTACAGGAACTGCCGGGCCATGCGAACGTGAAGACAACGATGATCTCTATACCCACGTGCTGAATCGCGGCGGCCGCGGCGTGACGAGCCCGCTGGATCGCTGAGGGCTCGCGTGCGAGTCAGGGCGTCACGCCGGCGTTGATGCCGCGCCGTGTGCCGACCGCGCCGAGATAGAACAATACGTCGCCCGACACCGAAACCATGCGCGCGAGCACGACGGCCGCGAGCAGGTCGGCCTGATCGACGAAAGCCGCGAGCAGGAAGTAAAGCGCCATTTCGCGCACGCCCACTCCCGCCGGCGCGCCGGGCGTGACGAAGCCCGCCACCCAGCCGAGCACGTAGGCGCCGCACACGCCGAGCGCGTACGGTGCGAGCGCGGCATCCGGTACGAGCAGCAGCAACACGATGCAGAACGACACGCTCGAAACGCCTAGAAAACCCGCATAAGCGCAGAGCGCGGTTGCGGCATGCGTTCCGAGCGTGCGGCGCACGAGCAGCACCGCGAGCATTGCGCACGCGACGAACAGCAGCGCAGCCAACCATTGTGACCATTCCGGCGCGACGAACGGAAGCGCGAGCGGCACGAACAGGGCGGCCGCGCACAGCAGCACGCCGAGCTCCCACACCGTGGATTTGGCGACGGGCCAGGCGGGCAGGTTTTCGGCGACGGCCAGCGCCTGCCGCCCGATCAGATGCACGACGTTCGAGGGCACGTACTTGGCGATCTGCGAAATTCCGTAGATGCGTATCGCCGCGGCGGGCGCAATCGTCACGCCGTGATGTTGCAGCAGCGCACGCCACCCGAGCGCGAGCAGCAATCCACTGAAGCCGCTCGCGATGGCGAGCAGGAGCAGCACGAACCAGTCCTCCGCGCCGAGCCGTGCGAGATCGATCTGCTCGCGGTATTGCGCCAGCTTGAGCAGCACGAACAGGATGCCGGCAGCGCCCAACCCGCTGCCGAACCAATGCAGCATCCGCCTGGCCTGGGTGGGGTCGGGCTTCATGCCTCGCGCTGCCTGCAAAGCAGCATGGTCCAGGGAACGGGCGTGCGGACCGTCACCACGTCGAAGTAGCGGCCGACGAGCGCGGTGAACGCGCGCGTGGACCAGCGCTGCACGTGGCCCGGCGTGTTGCCCCAGTCGCGCCAATAGCGCCCGCGCGCCATGTTCATGAGACTCCAGATCGGCTCGCGCGGCACGCTGAGGATGAGCCAGGGATCGGCCACGCGCCGCAGCGCCTGCAGTCCCGCGTGCGGATCGTCGAGGTGTTCCAGCACTTCGCAGCAGACCACGAGCTCGGCGCGATGGCGTTCGGCCCGCAGGTCGTAGATGTTGCAGACCTCGAAAATCCCGCCCTCGATGTCGCGCTCGCGGGCGTTGGCCCGCGCGAGCTCGACCGCAACGCGCGAGAAATCGCTGCCGCGCGCCTGGATGCCCTGCGCGCGCCAGCGCAACGTCCAATAGCCCTCGCCGCAACCCACTTCGTGGATCTCGCGCGGCCGCACTTCCTCCACCAGCGCGGTGAGCGAGCGCTCGAAGCCGCGCATCAACAACCGCACGATGGGATTGCGCGAGTTGTACTTGTCGTAGGTGTTGCCGACGACGATGCCGTCCTCGGTGAGGCCCTGGGAAACTCTCATTGCGGTAACGCTCCTCCGGCGCGGTCGTTCAGCGATGCAGCGAACGGACTTCCTGCGCGACGTGATCGGCCGGCCGCTGCGGCAGCGGCGCGGTCTGGTCGCTCATGACGTTGACCTTGTAGCGCACGTCCTCCAGCAGCTTGCGGTTGGCGGCGAGCAGATCGGCGACGAAAGCCACGAGCAGGGTCTGGAAACCCATGCCGAGCAGCACCGAAGCGAGGATCAGGGACTGCACATGGCCGCTGCCGTCGCCGGTGAAGTAGTAGTACAGGAACCGCAGGCCGATCAGAAATCCGGCCGCGAACAGCACCAGGCCGATGGTGCCGAAGAACCGGAACGGCCGGTACACCACGAAGATGCGGACGATGGTGGCGATCGACTTGTTGATGTACGAGGGGATGCTCTTCACCAGCCGCGAGGGGCGCAGGTCCTCGTTGACGCGGATCGGCACCGAGCGGATCGCCATGTTTTTCTGCCCGGCCTGGATGATGGTTTCCAGGGTGTAGGTGTATTCGTTGAAGACCACCAGATGCTGCGCGGCCTCGCGGCTGAAGGCGCGGAAACCGCTCGGCGCGTCGGGGATGCTGGTGCGGCTCGCCACGCGCACCACGTAGGAACCGAGCTTCTGCAGCATCTTCTTGAGCGGCGAGAAGTGCTTGATCGACTCGATGGGCCGGGCGCCGACGACGATGTCCGCCTGTCCGGTGAGGATGGGCGTGGTGAGCTTGGGAATGTCCTCGGCGCAGTACTGATTGTCGGCGTCGGTGTTGACGATGACGTCCGCGCCGAGCCGCGTGCAGGCCTGCAGCCCCGTCATGAAAGCGCGCGCGAGTCCGCAGTTGCGCGTATGCCGCACGACGTGGTCCACGCCGTGCTGCAGCGCCACGCGCACCGTCTGATCCTCGCTGCCGTCGTCGATCACCAGCCATTCGACCACGTCGAAACCCGGCACTTTGCGGGGCAGCGCGGCGAGCGTGACGGCGAGCGTCTCGGCCTCGTTGTAGCAGGGGATCTGGATGATGAGTTTCATCGGCTGACCTCCGTCATGCGGGGTTCGGCGAGCGCCCCCGTCGTCCGGCCTTGCGGACGCGGCGCGCGTCCGCGATACCGGGCGAGCGCGGCCCGCCACAGCGCGTGCGCGAGCACGGCGAACACGACACAGGCGACCGGCTGCAGCGGGTCGCCGTAACGCGGAATGAAGTGGGTGAGCAAGGCGTAGAAGACGACGAGCGCCATCGCGGGTGCGGCGTAAGCGAACAGCCACCAGCGCCGCCTCACCGCCGCATAGCCGATGCCCGCGAGCAGGACCAGGAACACGTAGGGCGCGCCGCGCCACAGGAAGAGCGGCGTGGTCGCCAGATGCGCGCCGGGATCGGCGCGTATCAGTTCGAACGCGCGGCGTTTGAGCATGTCGTCGATCGCGAGGACGTCGGCCTCCGGATGGCGCAACTCGAGCGCGGTGCGCATGGCCTTCGCCTTGGCGAAGTAGCTCACTGCCCCGTCCACGTCGCCGGTCGTCGGCGCGCTGCGGTCGCGCAGGTCGGCATAGCGCACGAGCCGCACGAGCCGTCCGCCCGCCTGGAGGTCGCGCTTGTCGAAGCCGGTCAGCCGGCCGGTGATCCAGCGCAGGGGCCGCGGGGCATAGGCGAACCACGCACCGCGATACTCCTCCGCGCTCATGCCGTTCTTCAGCGCACGGGTGAGCAGGACCTGGCCGCCGCGCGAGGACAGCGTGAGCCGGTCGAAGTGCAGATAGTTGCGCACCATCCAGGGGGCGATCGCGAGCGCGAGCCCCAGCGCCGCGATACCGGCCGCGCGCAAGGCGAAGTCTTCCCGCGCACGCAAGCGCCGCCAGGCACCGACGGCGGCAAGGCAGAGGATCAGCCCGACCGCCGCATAGAGAAACGCGGCCTTGGTGAGCGCCACCACGCCGGCGAGCAGACCGGTCGCGAACATCCAGCCGATGTGGCGACGGCGTACCGCTGTCGCCGCCGCGGCGCACGTCGCCGCAAGCAGCGCGGCGGCCGCCACTTCCGAGTAGAGTCCGTTGTAGTGCTCGGCCAGTCCCAGATCGGCCGCGACGGTGCCGAACGCGGCCAGCGCATAGGAGCCGGTATAGCGCGCCACGGTGACAAACACGATCACCGACAACACCACACCCCAAAGCATGTTGGAGCGCTTGAGCGTCTCCGCGTGGATGTCCACGAGCTGATCGAGGGAAGGCTCTTCGAGCGAGGGCAACGCGCTGATGTAGGCCGCCAGCACCAGAATGGGCACCGGCTCGCGATACTCCGAAGCTTCGGGGGCCGTCTGTCCGGGCGCGTCGTCGATGGAAATCACGCCGTGATGCACGAGGTTGTAGGCGGCGGTGAGGTTCTCGTAGGCGTCCGGCTGGATCAGCGGATATTCGTTGGTCCGGTTGGACCACAGCAGCGCCAATACCGCGGCCGTGCCGATCACGAAGAGCGCGCGCGTCCAGGATCGCGGCAGTCTCATCGCCCCGCCTCCATCAACGGCGCCTGTGCGAGCTCCGTCTCGCGCGTCCGGCGTCCGGCACGCTTACGCAACGTTCGCCAGGCAGCATGCGCGAGAATCGCGAACACGACGGCGGCGACCGGCCAGGCCGGTTCGGCGTAGCGCGGAATGAAGTGCGAGACGGCGCCGTAGAAACCGAGGAGCAGCAGCGCCGGCGCGACGTAGACGCACAGCCACGCCTGCCGCCGGTAGCAGGCGTAGACGAGACCGACGCCCAGAATGAGCAAGGTGTAGGGCGCGCCGCGCCACAGAAACAGGGGTGTCGTCGCCACGTGCGCCCACGGATCGGCGCGCAGCAATGCCATCGCCCGCGCCTTGAGCATGCGGTCGATCTCGACTTCGCTCGCCTGCGGATGCAGCCGCTCCAGCTCGGTACGCATCGCGTTGGCGCGGGCGTAGTAACTCACCGCCTGCTCGGGTCTGCCCTGCTCCATCGCCGGCCGGTCGGCGGGGCTGGCGAAACGCACGAGACGCACGAGCCGGCCGCCGTCCTTCAGATCGCGGTCGTCGAAGCCGGTGAGCTTCCCGGTAAGGCGCCGCAAAGGCCGCGGCGCATAGGCAAACCACGCGCCGCGATATTCCTCCGCGCTCATGCCGTTCTTGAGCGCGCGCGTCAGCAGCACGATGCCGCCGCGTCCGCTCAAGGTCGGGGTGTCGAAATGGATGTAGTTGCGCAGCATCCACGGCGCGACCACGATCCCCATGCCGAGCACGAGCGCGAGCGGCGCGTAGGGTGTCACCGCCTCGCTCGCGCGCAGCCTGCACCACAGCCGCCATAGGATCAGTCCGGCGATGCATACCAGCGCGACGTAGAAGAACGCCGCCTTGGTGAGCGCCATGGCGCCGAAGAGCAATCCGGCGAGCAGCCAGTAGAACGGCCTGCGCCGTTCGACGGCAAGCGCCGCCGTCGCGCTCGACAAAGCGAGCAGAGCCGCGGCGGCGATTTCGGAGTAGAGGAAGTCGTACTGATAGGCGAGCTGCGCATGCACCGCGAGGGTGCAGAACGCCGCCCAGCCGTGCGAGCCAGTCCAGCGCAAGACGCTGCCGTAGAGCACCAGGGTCAGCAGCACGGCCCAGGGAATGTTCGAGTACTTGAGCAGGCGCGCGGGTGCGCCGCTCGCGAGTTCCGCAAGCGGTGCCTCCCCCAGCAGCGGATCGATCGCCGCGAGATAAGCCGCGAGCGCAAGGATCGGCAGCGGCTCGCGATGCTCCGAGGGTTGCGGCGCCGCATCCGGCGCGTCCTCGATCGACATGACGCCGTGATGGACGAGGTTGTAGGCCGCCGTCAGGTTCTCGTAAGCGTCGAACTCGATCGGAAAGCCGGTCGCGCGGTCGATCCACAGCCAGGCGAGCGCACCGAAAGTGAGCGCGAAGACGAGCGCGCCCCAAGCCCGTGCGCGCACCGCACTGTGCGCGCCCTTGGAGGCGTCAGGCATAACGCCCCTGCGGCGCATGCCGCGGCAGCGCCCGCTCGTTCATCCGCATCAGCGCAAGCATGTAGAGCAGCATGTTGGGGTTCCACCAGATCCGCACGCCCGCCAGCAGCCGCAGCCAGCGCAGCATGAGCGGCGGCCGGCGCCACGCGCCGTACCGGATCAAACTCGGAGCAAGGCTCGCGCCGAGCAGCATGCGCTGCACCGGTCCCATATGCCGGCGCGCGCCTTTGGTTTCGAAGGGAATGTGCGCGAACTCGGGGTAGGCGCGCAGGATGGTATCGGTGTGGAAACGCTGGTCGCCCACCAGCTCGAAGGGCAGAGAATCGAGGAAATTCCAGACCGCTTCGTCCAGATAAGGTGTCTCCACCCGCAAGCCCTGGAACAGCGCGAAAGGCTGCAGCGCGATCTCGCGCCGCGTGCGATTCCAGAAATAAAAAGATCGTAAAGGATTGTGATGGCCGCGATGCCGCTCCAATTCGACGAGCAGACGTTCGGTCGCGATTTCGTCAGACAGCCGTCTTGCAAGATCGTCGTCGACAGCGTGCTGCCAGCCGCGCACGGACGAACGCCAGTCGTGGAATAGGCGCGCCGCGACCCGTTTCAGCTCGCCGCGCCGGTACCATTCGTGCACTTCCGCGCTCTGGAACAGGCCCGCCGACATCACGTCGCCGCCGATTCCGTCGAAGACAACGTCGGCATTCGCACGCAGCCAGTCGGTGAGCGGCGGCAGTTGCGCATGTTCGTCGGCGCACATCGCGCATTCGCGCAGATTGCGCAGGATGTTGCGCACATAGAAGCGCGGCTGCGGCAAGACCACATGCGGCGTGCCGAGCGCGGCGGCGAGCAGCGTCGCGATGCGCGCGTCCTCGTCCGGGCGTCCCGGCAGATGCATGAGCGTGACGTAAGCCTGAGGCCGCACGCCGAGCGCGTGGAGCGCGAGCGCGATGTGGCGGCTGTCGCGCCCGCCGGACAGCGGCACGCACAGGCGGCCCTCCAACGGCAGGCAGCGTTCGACGGCGGCGCGCAGCAGCGCCGCGTAACGGTCCATGGCTTGCGTGCGCGCCAACGGGCACGGCGGGTTGTAAGGCAGGCCGCCGTCTTCCACGCGG
>QGUL01000099.1 GCA_003242425.1 Pseudomonadota bacterium
AAAAGGCGGGGTCGGCGGCCCGAGTGGGGGGGCGCGGGTTATGGGCCGCCCGGGGGGGCCCCACCCGCAACCGGAAACGGCCCTTGCCGTCGCCCTTGCCCTGTTGCAGCAGCTCGCCAACGTGAATACCGACTCCGCCGCCGAACGGACGGCGGAACCCCCGGGGCGCTGACTATGGGAGATCTCGGACGCCACCACGGTCCGATCGTTTGCGTGGTCGGGGCCCGGCCGAACTACATGAAGATGGCGCCCATCCTGCGCGCCTTCGCCGCCGAGCCGCGCCTGCCGCGCGCGATGCTGGTCCATACCGGACAGCATTACGACCTCATCCTGAACGAACGCCTGTTCGAGGATCTGAGCCTGCCGCGACCCGATCTGAACCTCGGCGTCGGTTCCGGCACGCATGCCGTACAGACGGCGGAAGTGATGCGCGGCTTCGATCCGGTGATCGACGAACTGCGGCCCTGCTGCGTGGTAGTGGTGGGCGACGTGAACTCGACGCTCGCCTGCGCGTTGGTGGCGGCGAAGAAGGGCGTGCCGGTGGTACATGTGGAAGCCGGCCTGCGCAGTCACGACCGCAGCATGCCGGAGGAGATCAACCGGCTGCTCACCGACCAGCTGGCCGCGGTGCTCTACACCACCGAGCGCAGCGCGCACCACAACCTGATGCGCGAAGGCATCGATCCGGCACGCGTGCATTTCGTCGGCAACGTCATGATCGATTCGCTGCTGGCGCATCGCGCGCGCGCCGTGCCGCCCAGTGAAACGCTCCAGCGCGCGGGCGCGCCGCTTTCGATCCTCGATCATCCCGCGGGCTACGGGGTGGTGACGCTGCACCGGCCGTCGAACGTCGACCGGCCGGAGGTGTTGAGCGACGTGCTCGCCACGCTGCGCGAAGTGAGCGCGGAGCTGCCGCTCGTGTGCGCGCTGCATCCGCGCACCCGCGCCAACATCGAGCGTTTCGAGCTCTCGCATCTGATCGACGGGCCGAACATGGTGGTGCTGCCGCCGCAAGGCTATCTGGAGATGCTCGGCCTGCAGGCTTCGGCGACGCTGGTGCTGACCGACTCCGGCGGCATCCAGGAGGAAACGACCGCCCTCGCGGTGCCTTGTCTGACCCTGCGCGAAAACACCGAGCGGCCGGTCACGGTGGAGCAGGGCACCAACACCCTGGTGGGGCGCGACCGGCGACTGATCCTGAACTGCGTGCGCGACGTCCTGCGCAACGGCGGCAAGCGCGGACGCATGCCGGAGCTGTGGGACGGTCGCGCCGCCGAACGCATCGCCTCGCATCTCGCGCAATGGCTGCAACGGCAGCCGGCGCTCGCAGGAGCATGAGCCATGCCCGCGCGTGCGGAGGATTTCGTCAATGCACTCACCATTGACGTGGAAGACTACTTCCAGGTCTCGGCGTTCGCGCCTTATATCCCGCGCAGCGAATGGGGCAGCCTGCCCGGCCGGGTCGAGCGCAACGTCGAGCGCATCCTCGAGCTGCTGTGCGAGACCGGCGCGCGCGCGACCTTCTTCACCCTCGGCTGGATCGCGGAGCGCTATCCGCGCCTGGTGCGCGCGATCGTCGAGGAAGGCCACGAGATCGCCAGCCACGGCTACGGCCATCACCGCGTCACCGAGCAGACGCCCGAAGCTTTCCTGGCCGACATCCGGCTCGCCAAGATTGTGATCGAAGATGCGGCCGGCGTGGAGGTGAAGGGCTACCGCGCGCCGAGCTTCTCCATCTGCGAGCGCAACCTCTGGGCGTTCGACTGCATCGCCGAAGCGGGCTACCGCTACAGCTCCAGCGTCTATCCCATCCGCCACGACCATTACGGCATGCCGGACGCGCCGCGCTTCCCTTACGAAGCGCGCGTGGGGCTGCTGGAAGTGCCCATCACCACGGTGCGGCTCTTCAGCGCCAATCTGCCCGGCGGAGGCGGCGGCTACTTCCGCCTGATGCCCTACGAGCTGTCGCGCTGGATGATCCGGCGCGTCAACCGCGAGGACCGCCGTTCGGCGGTCTTCTACTTCCATCCCTGGGAGCTCGACCCCGAACAGCCGCGGGTGAGGGGCCTCGGCGTGAAGACGCGCTTCCGTCATTACCTCAACCTGCGGCGCATGGAGACGCGGCTGCGCTGGCTGCTGCGCGACTTCAACTGGGACCGGGTCGACAACGTGTTCCTGGGAGGCGAAGCATGAAGCCGACTGATGCGCGCGTGGCACAACGGGGCAGGATCGATGTGCGCCGCTATACCGACGCCGACCGCGAACGCTGGGAGAGCTTCGTCGAACGCTGTCCCGATGCGACCTTCTTCCATCGCATCGGCTGGAAGACGGTGCTGGAGGACGTGTTCCGCCACCGCACCCATTATCTGCTCGCCGAACGCGAGGGCAGCGTGGTGGGCGTGCTGCCGCTCGCCGAAGTGAAGACGGCGCTGTTCGGCCACGCGCTGTGCTCCCTGCCTTTCGCCGTCTACGGCGGCGTGGCGGCCACCGATGCCGAAGCGGTCGCGGCCCTGCATCGTGAAGCCGAGTCGATCGCGCAGGCGCTTGGCGTGCAACATCTGGAACTGCGCAATCGCGATTCGCGCGAGCCGGACTGGCCCAGGCAGGAGCTCTACGTCACCTTCCGCAAGGAGATCCTGCCCGAGGTGGAGGCGAACCTGCTCGCCATCCCGCGCAAGCAGCGCGCGATGGTGCGCAAGGGCATCAGGAACGGCCTGGTGAGCGAAATCGATTCCACGGTCGACCGGTTCTTCCGGCTTTACGCCGACAACGTCCGCCGGCACGGCACGCCGGCGTTGCCGCGACACTATTTCGAAACCCTGCAACGCGTGTTCGGCGCGGACTGCGAAGTGCTGATCGTCCGCGATGCCGGAGGCGAGCCGGTGTCGGGCGTGCTCACGTTCTACTTCCGCGACGAAGTGCTGCCCTACTACGCGGGCGATCTCGTGCGCGCGCGGGAGCTCGCGGCGAACGATTTCAAGTACTGGGAGCTGATGCGCCGTGCCTGCGAGCGCGGCTACAAAGTGTTCGACTACGGCCGCAGCAAACGCGGCAGCGGGGCCTTCGATTTCAAGAAGAACTGGGGCTTCGCGCCGACGCCGCTGCATTACGAGTACCGGCTCTACAAGCGCGAGACGGTGCCGCAGAACAATCCCGACAACCCCAGGTACCGGGCCTTCATCGCGCTGTGGCGCCGGCTGCCGCTGCCCGTCGCCAACACCCTGGGGCCGTATCTGGTGCGGGGGCTGGGATGAACGGGAGGCGGCATGCACGCTGAACGGCAGATCGAGGCGCAGCTTTCGCTCGCCGTGCGGCCGCGCCGCGCGGCGATGCTGTTCGCCGTCGCCGCGTGCGTGGCGGCGGTGTTCGGCTGGCACTGGCCGACCTTCGCGTCGATGGCGAACACCTGGTGGCGCACCGAGACCTTCGCGCACGGTTTGCTGGTGCTGCCGATCTTCGCTTGGCTCGTCTGGCGCGACCGCGCGCGCCTCGACGCCGTGCCTTTCAAGCCCTATGCCCCGGCGCTGCTTCCGCTCGCGCTGGCCGGCTTCGTCTGGATGCTCGGCGAGTTGAGCGCCACGCTGAGCGTGTCGCAGTTCGCGATGGTGGCGATGGTGCCTTGCGCCGTGTGCGCGGTGCTGGGTCTGCGCGCGGCGCGTGCGCTCGCCTTCCCGCTCGTGTTCCTCTTCTTCGCGGTGCCCTTCGGCGGTTTCATGCTGCCCTGGCTGATGGAGTGGACCGCCGATTTCACCGTGAGCGCGGTGCGGCTGAGCGGGGTGCCGGTCTATCGCGAAGGCATGATGTTCGTCATTCCGAGCGGCGCATGGTCGGTGGTGGAGGCCTGCAGCGGGCTGCGCTACCTCATCGCCTCGGTCATGGTCGGCACGCTCTACGCCTATCTCACCTACCGCTCCCTCAAGCGCAGGCTGCTGTTCGTGGGCGTGTCGATGGTGGTGCCCCTGGTCGCCAACTGGCTGCGCGCCTATCTGATCGTGATGCTCGGTCATCTGAGCGACAACCGCCTCGCCGCCGGCGTCGATCACCTCATCTACGGCTGGATCTTCTTCGGCGTGGTGATGGCGATCATGTTCTGGATCGGCACCCGCTGGCGCGAAGACCTGGCAGAGACGCCGGCGCGACCGGCACCCGCGGTCGCGGCGATCCCGGCGAAATTGCTGCCGCGTACGACCTGGGCCGTCGCGGCGGCCGCGCTGCTGGCGGCGGGCATGTGGCGGCCGCTCGCCTACGCGCTCGATATGCCGGACGCGAACGCGGTCACGCTGCAGCCGCTGGCGGGCGTGGCGGGTTGGCAAACGGCCGATGCCGATGCGCTGCCCCTGTGGCGGCCCGCGCTCGACCGGCCGGCCGCATCCGTGGAACAGGCGTTCGCCAAGGACGGAGCCGTCGTGGGGCTGCGCATCGCCTACTACCGCAATCAGTCGCAGCAATCCGAAGCGGTCGGCGGCAACGAGGCGAACGCCGAAGAAGGCTGGCGTCTGCTGCGTACCGGCAGCGTCACGCTGCCTTTCGACCGGGTCTCGGCGCTGCGCAACGAATACCTGCATCCGCGCGAACGGGTGGTGGCGTGGCGCTGGTACTGGATCGACGGTCACATGACGGCGAACGCCTATATGGCCAAGGCGCGGCTGGCGTGGTCCAAGCTCGCCCGCCGCGGCGACGATTCCGCGGCGATCGTCGTCTACACCCATGCCGCCGAGGACGCCGAAGCGGATCGCAGGCTGGCCGACTTCGTCGGCGCGATCGCCCCGCAGTTGCGCAGCCAACTGGAACGAACCCGCAGGTCCGCCCGATGACGTGCGCACCCCATCGCTTCCCGGACAGCCGCCCGCTCATCGTGCACGTGCTGCACCGTTTCGCCGTGGGCGGACTGGAGAACGGCGTCGCCAATCTCATCAACCGCATGCCGAGGGCGAAATTCCGCCATGCCGTGGTGGCGATGACGGAGATCACCGACTTCCGTTCGCGCATCGAACGCGATGACGTGCAGTACATCGCGCTCGGCAAGCCGGCGGGCCACGCCTTGCGCCTCTATCCGGCGCTGGTGCGGCTGTTCCGCAGCCTGCAGCCGGCGATCGTGCACACGCGCAATCTCTCGGCGCTGGAAGCCGCGTTGCCGGCGGCGCTGGCGGGCGTGCCGGTGCGCGTCCACAGCGAACATGGGCGCGACCTGGCCGACCTGGACGGGTCCAACCTCAGATACCGGTGGCTGCGGCGCGCCTTCAGTCCTTTCGTCCACCGTTACGTCGCGCTGTCCTGCGAGCTCGAACGCTACCTGGTCGATGCGGTGGGTATCGCGCCCTACCGCGTTGCCCAGATTTACAACGGCGTCGACACGCTGCGTTTCCGTCCGGCGGACGCGGGCCGCGAAGCGGTCGCGGATTCGCCGTTCAACGATCCGAAGTACTGGGTCGTGGGCACCGTCGGCCGCATGCATGCGGTGAAGAATCCGCTCGCCCTGGTGGAGGCCTTCCTCCGGGCGCTCGACACGGTGCCGGAAGCGAGAGCGCGCATGCGTCTGGTGATGGTCGGCGACGGACCCTTGCGCGCACAGGCCGAGGCGCGCCTGGAGGCGGCCGGTGCGCGGCAGTACGCCTGGCTGCCCGGCGAGCGCGCCGACATTCCCGAACTGATGCGCGGCATGGACTGTTTCGTGCTGCCTTCGCTCGCCGAAGGCGTCTCAAACACACTTCTCGAAGCGATGGCGAGCGGCTTGCCGGTCATCGCCACGCGCGTGGGCGGCAATCCGGAACTCGTGGTCGATCAGGTGACGGGCACGCTGGTTCCATGCGGCGATGTCGATGCGCTGGTCGCAGCCATCAACGGCTACTACGCGCTGCCCGATGTCGCGCGCGAGCACGGCCGCGCCGCTCGCGCGAGGGTGGAACGGAAGTTCAGCCTCGACTACATGGCCCATCGCTACGAGACGCTTTACACCAGCCTGCTCGGCGGGCGGCTGCATTCGCGCCCCGGCTTGAAGACGACCTGAACGGAACGATCATGTGCGGTCTCGTCGGCATTTTCGATACCCGCGGCAAGCGCGACATTGACCGGCTCGTGCTCGAACGCATGAACGAGGCGCAACGGCACCGCGGACCGGACGAAGGCGGCGTCCATGTCGAACCCGGTCTCGGTCTGGGTCACCGGCGCCTGTCGATCATCGATCTTTCCGCCGGACATCAGCCGCTCTACAACGAGGACGGCACGGTGGCCGTCGTCTACAACGGCGAGATCTACAACTACCGCGAGCTCATGGCCGAGCTCGTCGAATGCGGCCACGCGTTCCGCACGCGCAGCGACACCGAAGTGATCGTGCATGCCTGGGAGGAGTGGGGCGAGGCCTGCGTCGAGCGCTTCCGCGGCATGTTCGCCTTCGCGCTGTGGGACCGCAGGCGCGAAAGCCTGTTCCTCGCCCGCGACCGGCTCGGCGTCAAACCGCTCTATTACGCGCTGCTGCCCGACGGGCTGTTGCTGTTCGGCTCCGAGCTGAAGGCGCTGCTCGCCCACGGCGCCCTGGCGCGCGACATCGACCCTTGCGCGGTGGAGGAGTATTTCGCGCTCGGTTACGTGGCCGAGCCGCGCACCATCTTCCGCGGCGCCCGCAAGCTGCCGCCGGCGCACACGCTGCTCGTGCGGCGCGGCGAAGCGCTGCCCGAGGCGCGCGAATACTGGGACGTGCGCTTCACGCTCGACAACCGCATCGCCCTGGAC
>QGUL01000100.1 GCA_003242425.1 Pseudomonadota bacterium
AAGTGTTAAAGAGACAGGTCCTTGAAGGGGCTTTCTTCCACGCGGGACATGGGTGGCCGTCGGCGGCAAACGCTTCCGCACTGTAGCACGCCTGCGCGGGCGGCTTGCGGCGCCGCACCGGGCACGTTCACGGCTTTGTCATATTCGCGCTTTAAAGTACGCGTGGTTCGTCCGTTTTCAGGGTGCCTGCCTTGCATACCTCCAAGCATTTCGACGCCGAGCTCGAACAGCTGCGCAAAGCCGTGCTGGCCATGGGCGGCCTCGCGGAACAGCAGATCCGCTACGCGGTTGCGGCCTTGCGCAGCCAGGACGCCGAGCTGATCGAGGGGGTGCTGCGCGACGAGCACCGCCTCAACCAGATGGAACGCGAGATCGACGAGGCCTGCGCGCAGCTCATCGCGCGGCGCGCGCCGACGGCGCACGATCTGCGTTTCGTGCTCATGGTCCACAAAGCCATCACGGACCTGGAGCGCGTCGGCGACGAGGCGAAGAAGATCGCCAAGAGGGCCCGGTACCTGCGGCTGCGCCCGGACGCGAGCCCCGGCTACGCCGAGATCGAGGCGATTGCCGGAATCGTGGCCGAGATGCTGCGGCGGGCGCTCGATGCCTTCGCGCGCGGGGATGTGAGCGAAGTGCCGCAGGTGCTGCGGCAGGACCACGACGTGAACGAGCGCTTCCACGCCCTGCTGCGCGCCTTGCCCGGCGCCATGGCCGCGCAGCCGGATGCCGTCGCCGCCTGTGTGGACATGCTCTGGGTGGCGAAGGCTCTGGAGCGGGTCGGCGACCATGCCAAGAACCTGTGCGTGTACGCGGTGTACATGGCCAAGGGCGAGGACGTGCGCTACATCGCGGTCGAGGAACTGGAACAGCGGCTGCGCCGTTGATCAGGACAAGCAGGCGATTGCCGCGGCGCGCGGCCCGGTGCTAAGGTCCGGCATCGTCTTTGCCCGGGTCCGTTGTGCAATACGAATTGCTTGCGGCCGTCGACGTCGGCTCGAACAGCTTCTACCTGCAGATCGGCCGCGCGGCGGGCGAGCGCATCGAAGCGCTCGAGTCGCTGCGCGAACCGGTGGGGCTGGCTGCCGGCCTGACCGCGGACGGCGAACTGGACTACAGCACGCAGTCGCGCGCGCTCGAAGCGCTGGCTCGCTTCGGCGAACGGCTGCGCGGTTTCCCGCCGCACGCGGTGCGCGCGGTGGGCACCCATGCGCTGCGCGTGGCGAAGAACGCGGCGCAGTTCCTCGAAGCCGCCGAGGCGGCCCTCGGTTTTCCCATCGAAGTGCTGGACGGGGCGCAGGAAGCGCGGCTGACTTATCTTGGCGTGGCGCACAGCCTGCCCGCGTCTTCCCAACGCCGGCTGGTGGTGGATATCGGCGGCGGCTCGACCGAGTTCATCGTCGGGACCGGCTTCGATCCGATGCTCATCGAGAGCCTGCCGCTCGGCTGCATCGGCTACAGCCGGCGCTATTTCCCCGACGGCCGGGTCGAGGCGGCGTCGATGAACGCAGCGGTCGTGGCCGCGCATGAGGCGTTGCAGGGCATCGCCGACACCTTCCGCACCGCCGGCTGGCAGGAGGCCGTGGCCTCCTCCGGCAGCGCAAGAGCCATTGCGGGCGTACTGCAGGGGTTCGGCTGGGCGGACGGCACGCTTACCGGGGCGGGTCTCGCGCGCCTGAGCGAGCATCTCATCGAAAGCGGCGAGCTTGCCCGGGCAAGGCTGACGGGGCTGCATGCCGACCAGCAGGCGATCCTGCCCGGCGCGCTCGCCATCATGATCGCCCTGTTCCGGAGCTTCGGCGTCGGCGAAATGCGGGTGACGGATGCCGCGCTACGGCAGGGTGTGCTCTACGACCTGCTTGGCAGGCTGGGGCGGCGCGAGCCGCAAGGCGGCACGCGCACGCGCGTCGCCTGACGGGCGCCTTCCGGCGCCGGGCGCTCAGAACGAAGGCTTGCCGCCGGACTCGCGGAAGGGGCAGGGCTGCTTGGTGCAGTCGGCGTAGATGTAGAGCGAGTGTGCCTGGATGGTGAAGCCGCGCTCCTTGGCGATGCGGGTCTGGCGCTTCTCGATCTCGGCGTCGTAGAACTCTTCCACGTGGCCGCACTGCATGCACACCAGGTGGTCGTGGTGGTCGGCGTCGTTGAGCTCGAAGACGGCTTTGCCCGATTCGAAGTGATGGCGCTGCAGCAGGCCGGCCTGCTCGAACTGGGTCAGCACCCGGTACACGGTCGCCAGCCCCACGTCGATGTTGTCCTTGAGCAGCAGGCGGTAGACGTCCTCGGCGGACAAGTGCCGGATTTCGCTGCGCTTGAACAGTTCGAGGATCTTGAGCCGTGGCAGCGTGGCCTTCAGGCCGATGGTCTTGAGACTTTCAGCGTCGGTCATGGCAGGGCCCCTGGTCGATGTGCCCGGGCTAACGCCCGATTCACGCACGGCACCGATGGGCGTCCCGTCCGAAGGCGACGCCGACCGGAAGCCGACCGGTCATGGGCTATGATATCGGCTTTATGCGTCGCTGAGAACGCAAGCCCGATCCCGATATCCCATGCGCCCCGTTGCTCTCATTTCTCTGCTGACCGCGCTGCTGCTCGGTGCGTGCAGCAGCAATCTCGGCAGCACCATCGCCAACCTCAATCCGCTGCGTCCCTACCGGATGGAAATCCAGCAGGGCAATTTCGTCGACCAGGAACAAGTCGCCAGGCTGCAGCGCGGCATGACCAAGGATCAAGTGCGTTTCCTGCTCGGTACCCCGCTGCTCACCGACATCTTCCACGCGGATCGCTGGGACTACGTGTACCGCCACCTGCCGGCCAACGCCAACCGGGCGGAAGAGCGGCGTCTCACGTTGATTTTCGAGCAAGACCGTCTGGCGCGCGTGGAAGGCGACGTGGTGCCCGCCGGCGGCATGACCGCCGCAGCCGAGGCGCAGCCGGAACCGCCCGAGCCGCCCAAGCGCAGCCTGTTCGAGGAGGGCCGGCTGTGAACATCGTCATTGCCGGGGCGGGCGGCCGCATGGGCCGGGCCCTCATCGAAGCGGTGCTGAAGTCCGAAGACCTGCGCCTCGCCGGAGCGTTCGACCTGCCGGGCAGCCCCGCGCTCGGTCGCGATGCGGGCGAGGGCCTCGGGCGCACGAGCGGCGTACGCATCGTTGACGACTACGAAGCCGCCATCGCTGCCGCCGATTGCATGATCGATTTCACCCGGCCGGAAGGCACGATGCGGCACCTCGAGGCCTGCGTGCGCCTGGGCAAGGCCGCGGTCATCGGTACCACGGGCTTTTCGAGCGCCGACCGGCGCGCGATCGAGACCGCCGCGGCGAAGATCCCGGTGGTGTTCGCGCCCAACATGGCGGTGGGCGTGAACGTGGTGTTCAAGCTCGCCGAAGTGGCCGCACGCATCCTGGGCGACGAGTACGACGTGGAAATCATCGAGGCGCACCACCGCCACAAGGTCGATGCGCCTTCCGGCACGGCGCTGCGGCTGGGCGAGATCGTGGCCCAGGCGCTGGGCCGCGACCTGGACGCCGTGGCGCGCCACGGCCGCGAGGGCCTGACCGGCGAACGCGACCGCAAGACCATCGGTTTCCATGCCGTGCGCGGGGGCGACATCGTCGGCGAGCACACGGTGCTGTTCGCCGGCGAGGGCGAGCGGGTGGAAGTGACCGTCCGCTCCTCCAGCCGTATGACCTATGCCGTCGGGGCGCTGCGCGCGGCGCGTTTTCTGCAGGGTAAAAAGGACGGCCTGTACGACATGTGGGACGTGCTGGGCCTGCGTTGAAAACCCTGCTCGGCGCAGGGGGATGAACTCGACGCCTGCCCGCAGACTTAGGTATAATGCGCACCGTTTAACAAGACGGGACAGGCATCGGCCCTGTCCCGTTTTTGTGTCCAGCCAGGAAACCCGCCGTGCCCAAACAGTACAACCCCGCCATCCTCGTGCTCGCAGACGGGACGGTGTTCCGGGGGAAGTCCATTGGTGCGGAAGGCGTGACGGTCGGTGAGGTGGTGTTCAACACCGCGATCACCGGCTATCAGGAAATTCTCACCGATCCTTCCTACTGCGGGCAGATCGTCACCCTGACGTACCCGCACATTGGCAACACCGGCGTCAACGCCGAAGACGAGGAGTCCCCGAAAGTCTTTGCCGCAGGTCTGGTGATCCGCGACCTGCCGCTGCGCGTCTCGAGCTGGCGCGCCGAACAATCCCTGCCCGAATACCTGCAGTCCCGAGGCGTGGTCGGCATCGCCGACATCGACACCCGCAAGCTCACCCGTATCCTGCGCGAAAACGGCGCGCAGGCGGGCTGCATCATGGCCGGCCGCGTGGACGTGGACGAAGCGCTCGCCAAGGCGCGCGCCTTCCCCGGTCTTGCCGGCATGGACCTCGCCAAGGTCGTCACCACCGACAAGCCCTACGAATGGACCGAGGGCGGCTGGGAGCCGGGCAAGGGCTACCGCAAGCTCACCGAACCCAAGTACCACGTCGCCGCATACGACTTCGGCGTGAAGCGCAACATCCTGCGCATGCTGGTCGACCGGGGCTGCAAGGTCACGGTCTGGCCGGCGCAGACGCCCGCCGCCGAAGTGCTCAAGACGGATCCGGACGGGATTTTCCTGTCCAACGGTCCCGGCGATCCGGAGCCCTGCGATTACGCCGTCAACGCGATCCGCGAAATCATCGGCAACACCGATCTGCCGACCTTCGGCATCTGCCTCGGCCACCAGCTCATGGGGCTGGCCGCCGGCGCCCGGACCATGAAAATGAAATTCGGCCATCACGGCGCGAACCATCCGGTGAAGGATCTCGAACGCGGCGTGGTCGCGATCACCAGCCAGAACCACGGTTTCGCGGTCGATCCCTCGACGCTGACGGACGAGGTGATCGCCACGCACGTGTCGCTGTTCGACGGTTCGCTGCAGGGCCTTGCTTACAAGAACAAACCGGCGTTCTGCTTCCAGGGCCATCCGGAGGCGAGCCCCGGTCCGCACGACATCGGCTATCTGTTCGACCGTTTCGTCGCGGAAATGGAAAAACGCAAAGCTGCCAAGGCGCAGCGCTGAAATTCGCCGCGTTCCGACCTAAATGCCCAAACGTACAGACATAAAAAGCATCCTGATCATCGGCGCAGGTCCGATCGTCATCGGACAGGCCTGCGAGTTCGACTATTCGGGCGTGCAGGCATGCAAGGCGCTGCGCGAAGAAGGTTACAAGGTCATCCTGGTCAACTCCAACCCGGCGACCATCATGACCGACCCGGAGATGGCCGACGTCACCTACATCGAGCCGGTGACCTGGCAGGTGGTGGAGGCCATCATCGCCAAGGAGCGGCCCGACGCGCTGCTGCCCACCATGGGCGGCCAGACCGCGCTCAACTGCGCGCTCGATCTCGCGCGCCACGGCGTGCTGGACAAGTACGGCGTCGAGCTGATCGGCGCGAGCCGCGAGGCCATCGACAAGGCCGAGGACCGCGAGAAGTTCAAGGAGGCGATGAAGCGCATCGGCCTTGAATGCGCGCGTTCGGCCATCGCCCATTCGATGGAAGAAGCGCTGCAGGTGCAGGCGGCGATCGGCTATCCGGTGATCATCAGGCCGTCCTTCACCCTCGGCGGCACCGGCGGCGGCATCGCCTACAACAAGGAGGAGTTCGTCGAGATCTGCGAGCGCGGCCTCGAGGCCTCGCCCACGCACGAGCTCCTGATCGAGGAGTCGGTGATCGGCTGGAAGGAATTCGAGATGGAAGTGGTCCGCGACAAGGCGGACAACTGCATCATCGTCTGCTCCATCGAGAACATCGATCCGATGGGCGTGCACACCGGCGACTCGATCACCGTCGCGCCCGCGCAGACGCTCACCGACAAGGAATACCAGCGCATGCGCAGCGCCGCGATCGCCGTGCTGCGCGAGATCGGTGTGGACACCGGCGGCTCGAACGTGCAGTTCGCGATCAATCCCCAGGACGGCCGCATGCTGGTGATCGAGATGAACCCGCGCGTGTCGCGCTCCTCGGCACTGGCCTCCAAAGCCACGGGTTTCCCGATCGCCAAGATCGCCGCCAAGCTCGCCGTCGGTTACACGCTCGACGAGCTGAAGAACGAGATCACCGGCGGCGCGACGCCGGCCTCGTTCGAGCCGACCATCGACTACGTGGTGACCAAGATCCCGCGCTTCGCGTTCGAGAAATTCCCGCAGGCGAACGACCGTCTCACCACCCAGATGAAGTCGGTGGGTGAGGTCATGGCCATCGGCCGCACGTTCCAGGAATCGTTCCAGAAGGCGCTGCGCGGCCTGGAGGTGGGCGCGGACGGCCTGGACGAGAAGACCACCGATCTGGAGGAGATCGACAAGGAGCTGGGCAATCCCGGTCCCGAGCGCATCTGGTACGTCGCGGACGCTTTCCGCTGCGGGCTGAGCCTCGAGGACGTCCACCGCGACACCCAAATCGATCCCTGGTTCCTCGCGCAGATCGAGGATCTGGTGCGCCAGGAAGAGGAGCTGCGCGGCCGCACGCTGGAGTCGCTCGACCGCGAGGAGCTCTATGCCTTGAAGCGCGCCGGCTTCTCCGACCGGCGGCTGGCCAAGCTGCTCGGCACCACGGGCGACGCGGTGCGCGCCTACCGCCACAAGCTCGGCATCCGTCCGGTGTACAAGCGTGTCGATACCTGCGCGGCCGAATTCGCCACCCGCACGGCCTACATGTATTCCACCTACGAGGAGGAATGCGAGGCGCA
>QGUL01000101.1 GCA_003242425.1 Pseudomonadota bacterium
CTGCGCGAGCGACGCGGGGGGCGGGCCGCTGGCCGGTCCCCCCGGGGTGTGCGGGGGGGTTCATGCGTTTGGGGTCGCGGGCGGTCCGCCCCAGTTTGCGAACTCGGTGGTGGTCGTCTTGCCGAGCAGGATGGCCTGCTGTGCGCGCAGCAGACGGACGACGGTGGCGTCCTCGCTCGACACTTCGCCCGCGATGACGCGGGAGCCGGCCTCGGTGGGCCAGCCGGCGGCGTGGAAGATGTCCTTCGCGCCGTAGGGCACGCCGAACAGGGGCGGCAGCTCGGCGACGCGGCTCATCATCTGGTCAAGCCGGCTGGCATGGGCCTTGGCTTCTTCGATATGAAGCTGGGTCCAGGCTTTGACGGTCGGCTCCTTGCGCTCGATGACGGCGAGAAACTCGGCGAGCGCCTCGGAGGGGCTGATGGCGCGGCGCGCATAGAGCGCGCGCAGCGCGTGGATGGTGCGGGGAAACATGATGCGGTGACTCCGGAGGATGCGGCGGGGTGCGCGCCGGCGCGCGGCCGGCGCGCGATGGTGGTCGCTTATTTCTTCATCGCGTTCCTGGCGAAGCTGGGATCGACCAGGTCCGCGTAGCGCATCTCGCCCTTGATGTTGCCGACGAACTGCTGCATCGAGATCGCGTTCTCGAAGGCCTTCTCGGTGATCATCACCGTGGACGGATAGACGTTGCTGTCGATCATGCGCTGCACGGCGGCGTTGACGACGGCCGGATCGAGGCTGTCGAACTCCTTGCGCGCGACGGCCTTGGCGACCTCGGGCTGCGCGTGGATCAGCGCGAGCGAGTCGCGGATCGCGTTCACGAAGCGCTGGACGAGGCCCGGGTTGGTCTCGATCAGCTTCTTCGAGGTGTTGATGGTCGAGAACGCGTACTCGGGATAGTCGGCCGTGAAGTCGTGAACCATCTTCAGGCCCTGTGCCAGACCCTGCTCGACGACGGGCTGATAGACGACGGCGATGTCGGCGCTGCCGGCGAGCACGGGGCCCAGCTCCAGCATGTTCTGCACTTCGATCAGCCGCACGTCGCCGCCGACTTTCATCTTGTTGTCGAGGATCAGGCGCTTGATCAGCGTGTTCGATGTTCCGGGCGCAAGCCCCACAGCGACGCGCTTGCCTTTCAGGTCGGCCGGGCCGGAGAACTGCACTTCCTTGCGGGCAAGCACCCAGACCGGCGCGCTGTTCGCGACCGCGCTGATCGCGTGCGCCTGGCCGCCGCGCTCCCGGGCGAAGCCGACGTGCTCGGGGCCGTGTACCGAGAACTGCGCCTCGCCGGCCAGCACCGAAGCGAGCGCGACCGGACCGGAACCGGCCGCGCGTATCGACGACACCTCGATGTCGTACTTCTCGAACAGGCCCTGGTGGCGCGCCACATAGACCGGCAGATACAGCAGCGAGTGGAAGGCCTCGGTGACGAGGATGGTGTCCTTGGCTTGCGCGGCCGGGCTGCCTGCCAGCAGCGAAGCGGAAACGAGCGCGGCGCCGAAGAGTTTGGAAAGACGTTTCATGATGAAGGCTCCTACGGGAAAAAAATCAATGTTTGGCCCAGGCGAACAAACGCTTTTCGATCCGAGTGACGAATAAGTAGAGGCACGCGGCGACGATCATCAGCGCGAGCACGCCGACCCACACCGCGTTGAGGTTGAACAGGTTGCCGTTGACGAAGATCAGATGGCCTAGACCGACTTCCGAGGCGATGAACTCGCCGCCGACCTCGGCGATCAGCGCGAAGCCGATGTTCAGGCGGAAGGCCGAGATGATCCACGGCATGGTGGCCGGGATGACCAGCTTGGCGAAGATCTGCCGCTTGGTCGCGCCGAGCGAGCGCATCATGTTCACCAGGTTCGCGTCGATCTGGTGCGAACCCTGGTAGGCGGTCAGCAGCGAGACGACGAAGGTCGCGATGAAGGCGAGCGCGATCTTCGAGAAGATGCCCGAGCCGAACCAGATGATGATCATCGGCGCGAGCGCGATCTTCGGCAGGCTGTTGAGCGCAATGAAGAAGGGATCGAGGATGCGCGCGAGCCGACGCGCGTACCACAGCGCCAGGCCGCAGAGCGAGCCGAGAATGCTGCCGCCGAGGAAGCCGGTGATCGTCGCCTGCACGGTGGCGACGACGTCGGTCAGCAACTGGCCGGTCTCGATCATGCGCCAGGCCTCGAGCGCGATGCCGCGCGGCTCGCCCATCAGGAACGGGTCGATGAACTTCTGGTTGACGCCGACCTGCCACAGGACGAAGCCGAGGAAGACGATCAGCGCACGCGCGAGGTTGTCCTGCAGCAGCACCTGGCGCGCGCGGCGCTTGCGTTCGGAAACCGTCTTCTTGCGCGGGACGGGAGTGTCGAGGGATGTGACTGCGCTCATGATCATTTGCCTCCGAGCTGGATGTCGAGATCGGCCCAGATCGCGTCGAACAGGGCCTGGTAGCGGGCATCGGTGCGCGCCTTGAGGCAGGAGCCGTATTCGCGCGACAGGCCGACGTCGTAAACGGTCTTCACCATCGTCGGACGCTGGGTCATGACCGCGATGCGGTCGGACATCGCGATGGCTTCGCCGATGTCGTGCGTGATCAGCACCACGGTCTTGCCGAATTCGCGCAGGATCGAGACGATCTCGTCCTCCAGCACCAGGCGGGTCTGGTAGTCGAGCGCCGAAAACGGCTCGTCGAGCAAGATGATGTCCGGGTCCGTGATCAGCGTGCGGATCAGCGCGGCGCGCTGGCGCATGCCGCCGGACAGCGAATGCGGATAGGCGTTGGCGAAGTCGCCGAGGCCGTAGCGCGAGAGATATGCGCGGCCCTTGTCGTAGCGTTCGGCCTTGGGCACGCCCGCGAGCTCAAGGCCCAGCGTGACGTTGTCGAGGATGGTGCGCCACGGAAACAGCAGGTCGCGCTGCAGCATGTAGCCGATCGGCGAGCCCTTCTTCCCGCGCGGCCGCGCCTTGCGCAGCACGATTTCGCCGGAGGTCGGCTCGAGCAGGTTGGCGATGATGTTGAACATCGTCGTCTTGCCGCAGCCGCTCGGGCCCACGATGCTGATGAACTCGCCGTCGTGGATGTCGAGCGTGATGTCGCGGATGACTTCGACGACGTTGCCTTCGTCGTCCTCGAAGGTTTTCTTCAGTCGTTTGAGGGAAATCGCCGTCTTGCCGACGACTGAGGCGGCGGGGGCGACGGGGATGGCTACTGCTGCTTGCATGTGTGACTCCCGCTGATTCGGTGAGTCACCCTTTCGCAGAATCGATGCCAGCGCGCATCGTGGCCGTGCGCGGCGATGTTCTTATGACGCTGTCATCACGCGTCGATGTAATGACAATGTCATTGAAGCGGGCGCGCAACCCGCGCCGGCGCTGGAGAGCCGTGCGCGCACAAGATCTTCGGGAAGCGGCGCGGAAAAATCTTTTCGTGTCGTCGCACCGTCCGGCCGTCACAAGTCATGTAGCCGGATCGCCGCCCGCATTTGGTTCAGATTCCGGTGCGCACGCACATCTTGTGTGCAAGTTTGTCGGCAAAGAAGTATTCCTTCTGCCGGCGTACAAGGCGGGCGCTCACGCAGCGTGTTCTATGTCTGCATCAGCAAGTTCTATCGATTTCTGAGTGTGCGCATTGCGCTGGGATCGTGGTTCGACACACGTTCGAAGCGATGTACCCGAAGGCGACCATTCGCCGACGACATCCTGTCGGACTGTGTTCTGAAACGAGCCGGTGCAGCGGGGCGATATGCGCGACATGATCTTCGGCGTCGCGCGCATCGTGTTCCACGTCGGCCGTTACGTGCCGCTGCGGCCGGGCGACATCGTCGGACGCACCGGGAGTTTCGGGCATGGGGCCGCCGAGCCGCGCTATCGAAGACCGCGATGTGGCGGCGCCGGGCACCAGGGCCTGGGTGTAAGCGTCGGAAAGCCACGGCCGCGCCGATGAACGCGGCGCTTGACCGGCAAGCGCCGTGGCGGCTAGATTGGTGCGCAATCAGCGGTACACAGCGTGAACGAGGAGGGGCTGATCGAGCCCCTTCGTCGTTTGTACGGGAGTAGAACGACAAATGCGAGTGGCGGTCCTGGGCGCGGGCGTCGTGGGCACGACGACGGCCTGGTATCTGGCCAAGGCCGGGCACGAAGTGACCGTCCTCGAGCGGCATAGTGCGGCGGCGCTGGAGACGAGCTTTGCCAACGGCGGGCAGATTTCGGTGAGCCATGCCGAGCCGTGGGCCAACCCCAACGCGCCGTGGAAGATCCTCAAATGGCTCGGCCGCGAGGATGCGCCCTTGCTGTTCCGGCTGCGCGCGGACTGGCGGCAATGGCAATGGGGGCTGCGCTTCCTGCTGGAATGCCGCGCCTCGCGCACGCGGGAAAACACCCGCCAGTTGCTCGCACTCGGGCTGTACAGCCGCGAGCGGCTGCGCGCGCTGCGCGCCGAGACGGGCATCCGCTACGACGAGCTGACGCGCGGCATCCTGCACTTCTATACCGAGCAGAAGGACTTCGATCTGGCCGTGTCGCAGGCAGCGCTGATGCGCGAGCTGGGCTGCGAGCGCGAAGTGAAGACGCGCGCCGAATGCGTGGCCATCGAGCCGGCGCTGCGCGATGCCGCGGACAAGATCGTCGGCGGCACCTATACCGCCAGCGACGAATCCGGCGATGCCTTCAAGTTCACGCAGGCGCTGGCGTGCCTGGCCGAAGACGGCGGCGTGCGCTTCCGCTACGACTGCCTGGTGAAGCGTCTGGAAGTGGAGAAGGGGCGCGTCGCGTCGGTGGTGGTCGCCGACGAGAACGGCGAGGACGAATCGGTGACCGCCGACGCTTACGTGGTCTGCCTTGGCAGCTACACGCCGCTGCTCCTGCGGCCGCTCGGCATCCCGGTGCCGGTCTATCCCGCGAAAGGCTATTCCATCACCGTACCGCTCGAACCCGAGGACGAGGCGCCGACCGTCAGTCTTACCGACGAGGCGCACAAGCTGGTGTTCTCGCGCCTGGGCGACCGGCTGCGGGTCGCCGGCACGGCCGAGCTCAACGGCTACAACACCGAGATCGATCCGCTGCGCTGCGAGGCGCTGGTGAAGCGCACCTTCGAGCTCTTCCCGCGCGCCGGTCAGCCGGCCCGGGCCGAATACTGGGCGGGCCTGCGCCCCGCGACGCCCAGCAACGTGCCGCTCATCGGCCGCACCCGCTATCCCAATCTCTGGCTCAACACCGGGCACGGCACGCTCGGCTGGACGCTCGCCTGCGGGTCGGCGGCGGCGCTCGCGGATCTCATGAGCGGCCGCCGGCCGGAACCGGCTTTCCGTTTCCTCGGCGCCTGAAAAAACGAAGGCCGCCCGGAGGCGGCCTTCCGTCAGGATTGCGGGATCCCTCAGCGGTCGTTGGCGGCCCGCTTGAACGACTGCGGCGCCCGCTGCGCGGCCGCGGTGATGTCGCGCACGAAATTCGGCAGCGCGAACACGGCCTGGTGCGTCTGGCCGTTGTAGTACTGCAGCTCGCGCACACCGCGCTTGGCGAGACGGTCCTCCACTTCCTCGGCCGACAGCGCCAGCGGATCGAGCGTGTCCGAACAGCAGGCCATGCTCCAGAGCGAGCCGTACAGCGGCACGAACACCACGTACGGCCGTACCACCGCGAACACGTTCGCTAGGCGCTCGGTCAGCGTGCGCACGCGATCCGGGCACGACACCGGCGAGCCGAGGTGCAGGGTCATCGCACCGCCGGACGCCAGCGCCCGCGCGCAGTCGCGGAAGAACGGCTCCTCGTACAGCGCAGCGGCCGGGCCGACCGGGTCGGGCAGGTCGAGCACGATCATGTCGAACTTTTCCTGCGTTTCGCTGATGTACTTGAGCCCGTCGCCGATGACGAGCCGCAGGCGCGGATCGTCGAACACGCCGCGGTGGATCGAGTGGAAGTAGCGCTTCGCCACGTCGATCACCTCGTCGTCGAGCTCGACCAGCGTGACCTGCTCGATGCTCGGGTGCTTGAGCAGCTCCTCGGCCGTGCCGCCGTCGCCGCCGCCGACCACCAGCACCTTCTTCGGCTCCGGATGCGCGACGGCTGCCGGATGGACCATGTTCTCGTGGTAGTAGAACTCGTCCTTCTCGGAGGTCATGAAACAGCCGTCGAGGCTGAACAGCCGGCCGAACTGCGGCGAATCGTGCACCTCCATGGCCTGGAACCGGGTGCGCTTTTCCAGCAGGCGGCGCGAGGAACGGATGAAGTGCCCGTAGTCCGGATTGAGGTATTCCAGCATGAGCTGCCGGTCACGCGGCACGTCGTGGCGGACGTAATCCTCCGGATCGAAGAGCTGCATCAGATCGGCAACCACCTGCCGCGCCTTCGGCCCGTTGTCCTGCGTGTAGTTGCACACGTAGACGTCGAGCGTGACGGCGTTGATCTCCGGCCAGGTGTGGATCGCGACGTGCGACTCCGCCAGCACGACGCAGCCCGTCACACCCGCGGGTTTGCCGTCCTGATCGTGGAACTGATGGAAGAGTTCTCCGAGTACCGTTAAGCCGGATCGTTTGATGCTTTCCAGACAGAACCGACGCAGCGCGTCGGCATCAGTGAGATGCGCAGCGCTTCCCCGGCAGCGGTACAGATTGGCGACTACATGCAGACCGTCCAATTCGCATAAATCCCCGTCTGTATGGTGGAAAAACGAGATGCGTGCATCTCCCCTGATTTCGCGGCGCCCTGTCTTGATGGTGTTAGAC
>QGUL01000102.1 GCA_003242425.1 Pseudomonadota bacterium
TGATTGGTGCCTTGCATCGCTTTGCGTCCCCGTTGGGCACCCGTTGGCCCGCCCGATGCCCCCGCGGGCCGGGTTCCACCGTCATCGCGTCGGCCACCACGTCCTGAATCACATAGCCGACCGGCGAGAGCAGGGCCGACAGCACGAACCACGTTTCCACGCTCATGACCGCCGCCATCGCGTCGCGATGCGCGATAAGGCCGATCATGATCAGCAGGCTGAGCGCGATCAGTCCCGCGCCCAGATAGATCAGCCAGGACTTCCAGCGCCAGATCAGATCGACCAGATGGCCGAGCGGCATCTTCAAGGCCCAGGGCAGTCCGGCCCAGAAACCCAGCGCGGCGAGGAAAGCGGCCGAGAGGCCGAGGTACTCCTTGACGAAGAAAGTGCCGACGATGCCGGTGAGGCCCGATACCCCCGCCGCCATGTAGACCATGAGCGGCGGCAGATAGGACCAGCGCATCTGCCGGCCCAGATCGAGGATGTTGCGGTCGAACCAGCGCCACAGCAGGGCGTGGAGCGCGGTGCGGGTCTGTGCGGGCGTCGGTGCGCTCATGAGGAGAACGTGCGCGGCCGGCCGCATGCCGGCCGCGCTTCAGGCAAAAGCTACTTGCAGTCGCCCAGGCGCTTGTAGGTCATGGTGGTCGAGCCCTTGTGCCGCTGGCCTTCCATTTCCATGTCGAAGTCCTGCTTCATGGTGAAGCTGTCCGGGCCGTTCGAGGTCAGCGTGGTATGCGTGTTCATTTTCTGCGGCCGGGTGCAGCTCATGGTGAAGGACGTGGTGTTGCCCGAGACCTTGGGCTTGGAGAACTTGCAGTCGTGGTCGGGCATCTGCGCATCCTGGCCGAGCCTGGTCGGGTCCTTGACCATGTCCGGCGTGATGCACACCTGTTGCTTCATCGGAATGCCGGACATGGAGAACTCCCACAAGCCGGGACGCATCTGCGCCCCTTGCGCGGCGACGGCCGCGGACGTCAACGAGGCGGACAGCAGGACCAATGCGCGTGCGAATGACATGGATACTCCCTGAAGTCGAACGTGCCGCAAGCGTATGCGGGAACGGCCGCTGCCGCAACGTCAGCGCGCCGACAGCCGCTCGTCCAGATCGACGATCCAGTGTTTGACGGGGATGCCGTCCTCGGTGGCGAGATGCGTCTGGCAGCCGACGTTGGCGGTGAGGATGACTTCGGGCATGCCGGAAGAAAGCGCCGCCAGTTTGTTGCGCTTGAGCTGCTGCGAGATCTGGGGGTGCAGCAGCGAATAACTGCCCGCCGAGCCGCAACAGAGGTGGGCGTTCGGCACGTGGGTGAGCCGGTAACCGAGCGCCGTCAGCAGGCTTTCGCCGACGCCGTGCAGCTTCTGCCAATGCTGCAGCGAGCAAGGCGCATGGAAGGCGACGAGCGGCTTTTCGCGCAGCAAGGGCGTGCCCGTGCGCTTCACTTCCCCGGCGATCACCTCGGTGAGGTCGCGGGTCATCGCGCTGATGCGTTGCGCCTTCCCGGCATAACGCGGATCGCCGTCCAGATGGCGGGCGTATTCGCGTACCGTGGCGCCGCAGCCGGAGGCGGTCATCACGAAAGCTTCGACGCCCTGCTCCACGTAGGGCCACAAGCGGTCGATCATGCGCCGCATGTCGTCGAGCCCGTCTTCCTGGCGGTCGAGATGGAAGCGCAGCGCGCCGCAGCAGCCGGGCACTTCGAGCAGGCTGATGCCGAAGCGGTCGAGCACCCGCGCCGCGGCGGCGTTGGTGTCCGGCGTGAGCGCGGGCTGAACGCAGCCGCTCAGGGCCACCATCTTGCGCGCGTGGGTGGATGCGGGGCGCGCCGGCGCGCGCGGAATCCGCGACGGCAGTTTCTGCGCGAGGCGGACGGGAAGCAACGGCCGCAACGCCATGCCGCTGCGCACCAGCAGCTTGAACAGCGTCGTGCGCGTGAATACCTCGCCGATCGCCCAGCGCAGCAGACGGTCGCCGAACGGACGCTCGACGCGTTCGCTCGCCACCGCGCGGCCGATATCGACCAGCCGGCCGTACTCGACGCCCGAGGGACAGGTGGTTTCGCAATTGCGGCAGGTGAGACAGCGGTCCAAGTGCAGCTGCGTGCTGCGCGTGACCGGCTCGCCTTCCAGCATGGACTTGATCAGGTAGATGCGTCCGCGCGGTCCGTCCAGCTCGTCGCCGAGCAGCTGATAGGTCGGACAGGTCGCGGTGCAGAATCCGCAATGCACGCATTTGCGCAGGATCGCCTCGGCGGCGCGGCCATGCTCGGTATCGCGGATGTAATCGGCGAGTACGGTCTGCATCAGAGTTCTTTATACATCCGGCCGGGGTTGAGGATGCCGTGCGGGTCGAATTCCCGTTTGAGACGACGGTGGATGTCCATCGCCACCGGCGGCAGCGGATGGAAGACCGGCGTCTGGCCGTCGCCGCCGCGGAACAGGGTCGCGTGGCCGCCGCGCGCTTCGGCCGCGGCACGCACGGTGCGCGCATCGGCCTCGGTGACCAGCCAGCGCAGCGCGCCGCCCCATTCGATGAACTGCGCACCGGGCAGTTCCAGCGGCTTGGCGGTCGAGGGCACCGACACGCGCCACAACGGTTCGTCGGTGCGGAAGAAGGCTGCGGTGTGATCGCGCACGCTCCGCCAGTAATCTTCCGCATCGTCCACACGCTCGCCGCCCAGGCGCGCGCAGGCTGATTCCACCGCGACCCGGGCGCCGGAGAGGCGCACGAGCAGTTCGCCGTCCTGCCAGGCGCTGGCGCTGATGGGCAGCGGCCGCGCGAGCCAGGTGTTGATCGTCTGGATGGCGACGGCCTCGGGCATCTCGAAACGCAGCGTCGCCTCCGCGGCCGGACGCGGCAGCACCTTGAGCGAGATTTCGGTGAGCACGCCCAGCGTGCCGAGCGCACCGGCCATGAGCCGCGAGACGTCGTAGCCCGCCACGTTCTTCATCACGCGGCCGCCGAAGCGCAGATCGTTGCCGCGGCCGTCGAGCATGCGCACGCCGAGCACGAAATCGCGCACCGCGCCCACCGCCTGCCGGCGCGGCCCCGAGAGACCGCTCGCCACCGCGCCGCCGATGGTGCCGCCGGGCGCGAAACGCGGCGGCTCGAAGGCGAGCATCTGATTGCGTTCTGCGAGCGTGCGCTCGACCTCCTCGAGCGGCGTGCCGGCGCGTACGGTGATCACGAGTTCGCTCGGCTCGTAATCGACCACACCGCTGTAGCTGCGCACATCGAGCGGCTGCGCCTCGACGGCATGACCGTAGAAGCGCTTGGTGTCGCCGCCGCGGACGTAGAGCGCTTCGCCCTTCGAGGCGGCGGTGCGGATGGTTTCGGCCAGTCTTTCGATCATCAGAAACGCGGCAACTCCGGATGCGGCAGTTGGCCGTTGTGCACGTGCATGCGGCCGAACTCCGCGCAACGATGGAGCGTGGGGATGTTTTTCAAGGGATTGAGCAGTCCTTGCGGGTCGAAGGCCCGCTTCACGCCGTGGAAGCGTTCCAGCTCCTCGCTCGAAAACTGCAGGCACATCTGGTTGAGCTTCTCCACGCCCACGCCGTGTTCGCCGGTGATGGTGCCGCCGACCTCGATGCATTTCTGCAGCACTTCGGCGGCGAAGGCCTCGGTGCGGTGGAGCTGGTCGGGGTCGTTGGCGTCGAACAGGATGAGCGGATGGAGATTGCCGTCGCCGGCGTGGAACACGTTCGGGCAGCGCAGCCCGTATTTACGCTCCATCTCGGCGATGAAGAGCAGCACCTCGCCCAGGCGCTTGCGCGGGATGGTGCCGTCCATGCAGTAGTAGTCCGGCGAGATGCGCCCCACCGCGGGGAACGCCGCTTTGCGGCCGGCCCAGAAGCGGATGCGTTCGGACTCGTCGCGCGAGACGCGCAGGTTCGTCGCGCCCTCGCGGCGCAGCACCGCTTCCATGCGCACGATCTCATCCTCGACCTCCTCGGGCGTGCCGTCCGATTCGCACAGCAGGATGGCGGCGGCGTCGAGGTCGTAGCCGGCGTGCACGAAGTCCTCGACCGCACGCGTGGCCGGCTGGTCCATCATTTCCAGGCCGGCGGGGATGATGCCCTCGGCGATGATCGCCGCCACGGCATCGCTCGCCTTGCGGACATCGTCGAAGGAGGCGAGGATCACTTTCGCCGTCTCCGGCAGCGGGATGAGCTTGACCGTCACCTCGGTCACCACCGCGAGCATGCCTTCGCTGCCGATCACGCAGGCGAGCAGGTCGTAGCCGGGGCTGTCGAGCGCCTCCGAGCCGAACTCGATCAGGTCGCCCGCCATGGTGTAGCCGCGCACGCGCAGCACGTTGTGCACCGTGAGGCCGTACTTGAGGCAGTGCACGCCGCCCGAGTTCTCCGCGACGTTGCCGCCGATGGTGCAGGCGATCTGCGAAGAGGGATCGGGCGCGTAATAGAGCCCGTAGGGTTTCGCCGCGTCGGAGATCGCGGCGTTGCGCACGCCGGGCTGCACCCGCGCGATGCGCGCCACCGGATCGACGGCGAGGATGCGGTTCATCTTCGCCAGCGACAGCAGCACGCTGTCCGGGGCGGGCAGCGCGCCGCCCGACAGCCCGGTGCCGGCGCCGCGCGCGATGACCGGCACCATCATTTCGTGACAGGTGCGCAGCACGAACGCCACTTCCTCCTCGTTGGCCGGCAGTACGACGGCCAGGGGCAGCTCGCGATAGGCCGAGAGGCCGTCGCATTCGTAGGGCCGCGTGTCCTCGGGACGGTAGAGCACCGCCTCGGCGGGCAGGCGCTCGCGCAGGCGGGAAACGACGTCGATCTGGCGGTCAGGGTCGATGCCGGGCAGCGTTGCGCCCGTGCTCTTGGTCAGGCTCTGCGTATTCACGCGGTCCATATAGCCTCATCTGCATGCGTCCGTCAAACGCGGACTGTGCCAAAGTCACGCTCAGGACGCGTTGTGTTCGACAAGACCGTAGACGGCGTCGGCGATGCCGGGCCGCAGGTCCTTGCAATCGGCCTCCTTCTCCCAGGCCAGCAGCGACACGATGCGTTGCACGCCGAGGTCGCGCAATTGATGCGGAACGCCGTAGCCGTATTCCACATGGCCGCGGCCCATGACACCGACGATCAGCGCGTCCGGATGAGCCTGGCGGGCCTGCGCAAGCGCCTGCGCCATGGCGCGATCCCACAGGAGCTGCGCTTCGACGAAGCGCTCGAACCCGCTCCTGTTCGCCGCGGTCTTGGCGCCGCGCCGGTGCTGGGCGTAGATCTCGCGCAGGCGTCCGACATAGGCCCGGGCGGGCTTGGCAGGCGCCGACACGCCTTCACGCCGTTCCGGCGGGACGGCGGCGAAACCGTTCGCCCCCGTCTCGCGCACCAGCGCCTGTTCGACGTTGAGGGCGAGCATGGGAATGCGCTGCGCCCGCGCGTATTCGAACAGCGGCCGGTAGAGCTCGAAATCGTAGCGCCAGACCTTGTCCCAGTCCGATTCGCGCACGAAGTCTTCGACCGTCAGTTCGCCCGCCACCCAGCGGTCGAGCACGGGCTGCACGCGGCGCGGGAACATCTCGAAACCGATCGCCATCTGCGGCCGGCGCGCGTGCAGGGCGTGCAGGGTCTCCAGTTCCCAGCGCTGATGCGGCGCATGCGCGTGCCGCTCGCCCAGCAGCACGACTTCGGCGCGCGCCGCCACCGCCATCATCGCTTCGGCGGCGATGGGGGAACGGTCGGCAGGCCGGATCCACGCGCCCGGCGGCACGCAGGTCTGCGCCGCCGCGACGGGCCACACAAGCAGTGCGAACAAGGCGCAGAAAAAATTGCGGGCCCGCAAGGCGCGCCCCTTCAGCGGCGGCGCTTGCGCGGCATCGCGGCCGCGGAGACGCCGTCGATCACGCCGCCCTCCTGCATCAGCTCCGCCAGCACCTGGCGGAACCACGCCTGGGCGGGATTGCGATGGGTGCGCTCGTGCCACACGGCGGCGAAGGTGAGATGCGGCACGTCCACCGGCACGTCGAAAGTCTGCAGCCGGTCGGCGTAGCTGCGCGCCAGCCGCTCGGGCAGCACCGAGATCATGTCCGAGCGCGCCACCAGCTCGGGCACGAGCAGGAAGTGCGGTACCGACAGCCGGATGCGGCGCTTGCGCCCTTGCGCTGCAAGGGCGTCGTCGATCTGCGCGCCGCCGCCGAAGACGTGGCCGTGGCGCGCGACCAACACGTGATCCACGGCGCAGAAATCGTCCACGGTCATGGTCGAGCGCTTCAGTTGCGGATGGTCGCGCCGCGCCACCACCACGAAGCGTTCGGCGTACAGGGGCCGCGAACGGCCGGTGCTGGGCGCGTTGGCGGCGTTCATGACCACCAGGTCAACTTCGCCGCTTTCGAGCTGCCGGATGATGCTGGTGTAGTCCGAGGGCTGCACCTCCAGGCCCACCTGCGGGGCATGGCGCTGCAGATAGTGGACCAGCCGCGGCAGCACGGCCCACTCCACGTAGTCCGAAGCCGCGATGGTGAAGGTCACTGTGGCGGTGGCCGGATCGAAGCCTTCGGAAGGCTGCACCAGCCGCGCGATGTCCTCCAGCACCTGCCTGACCGGACCGGCGAGCTCCTCGCCCCGGGTGGTCGGCATCATGCCGTTCGCAGGGCGCCGCAACAGCGGATCCTTGAACACCGCGCGCACGCCCGCGCGCGCGGCGGTCATGGCCGATTGCGCGAGATTGAGCCGCGCCGCGGCG
>QGUL01000103.1 GCA_003242425.1 Pseudomonadota bacterium
CCCACCCCCGCGGTGCCCCCCCGTTCGGGGCCCTTCTGGGGGTCCCACAGATGGGCGGACAGGGGGGGCAGGGGGACCTCGAGGGCGACACGCAGGAGGCTCATGCGGCGGCGGTCATCGGGGGCTTGGGCGGGTGCTGCGGCGCGATCGCAGTATCCACTCTAGGAAAAGCACCTAAGTTCACGCGGGCCAATGTTTTTTCAAGGTTGTGCACAAATTCTGTGGATAATTTTGTGCATAAGGTCTTGGTTCGCGCTCTAACCCTTCACCGGCAAAGGAAATTTTGCGGCCGCCTAAAAACGCGGCGCCGGAAAAATCCGTTTAAATTCAATAGCATTCCTAACACCGCCGGTGGGTGCCCCGTTGTGGGCAGTGCCGGAGCGGCCACGCCACAAAGATGTGCATAAGTCAAGCGGTCTGCCCGTTTGTGTCGGTCAATCGCCTCGATGCCGGAACGCGTGCACAGTCTCGACCAGCACCGCGACATTGTCCGGATCCACATGCTGCGAAATCCCGTGACCGAGGTTGAACACGTGGCCGGGGCCGGGACCGAAGGCTTCCAGCACGCGCACGGCTTCCCGGCGGACGGCCTCGGCGTCGCCCAGCAGGGCGGCGGGATCGAGGTTGCCCTGCAAGGCCACGCGGTCGCCCACGCGCCGGCGGGCCTCGCCGAGCGACACCGTCCAGTCCACGCCCACTGCGTCCGCGCCGCACTCGGCGATGGCTTCCAGCCACAGCCCGCCGCCCTTGGTGAACACGATGCTCGGTACCCGGCGGCCTTCGGCCTCCCGGGTGAGGCCGGCGACGATCCGGGCGATGTAGGCCAGGGAGAACTCGCGGTAGGCGTGCGGGGTAAGGGTGCCGCCCCAGGTGTCGAAGATCATCACCGCCTGGGCGCCGGCCTCGATCTGGGCGTTGAGGTAGTCGGTGACGGCGCGGGCGGTGACGTCGAGGATGCGGTGCAGCAGGTCCGGACGCCGGTAGAGCATGGTCTTGATGTGGCGGAAGTCGTCGCTGCCGCCGCCCTCGACCATGTAGCAGGCCAGGGTAAAGGGGCTGCCGGAGAAGCCGATCAGCGGCACCCGGCCGCCCAGGGCGCGGCGGATGGAACGCACCGCATCCATCACGTAACGGAGTTCCACGGTGGGGTCGGGGGCGGCGAGCGCCTGGATAGCGGCCTCATCCCGCAAGGGCCGCTGGAACTTCGGCCCCTCGCCTTCGGCGAAGTAGAGCCCCAGACCCATCGCGTCCGGCACGGTGAGGATGTCGGAGAACAGAATCGCCGCGTCGAGCCCGAAGCGGTCGATCGGCTGCAGCGTGACTTCGGTCGCCAGCTCCGGCGTCTTGCAGAGCGTGAGGAAGTCGCCCGCGCGCGCGCGTGTGGCGCGGTATTCGGGCAGGTAGCGGCCGGCCTGGCGCATCAGCCAGACGGGCGTGTAGGGCGTGGGCTCGCGCAGCAGCGCGCGCAGGAAGACATCGTTTTGCAGCGTCACGACTGGATCAGCCTTTCGGTGATGAATCGCCATTCGGCCGGATCGACCGGGGTGATGGACAGGCGGTTGCCGGGTTGCAGGATGCGCATCCCGGCGAGCTCCGGATGCTTGCGCAGCTCGGCAAGCGGTACGAGGTTCGTTTTGCGCACCAGCTTCACGTCCACATGGAACCAGCGCGGCGCCTCGCGCGTCGCCTTGGGGTCGTAGTAGTCGCTTTGCGGATCGAACTGGGTTTCGTCCGGATAGGGTGCGCTCGCCACTTCCGCGATGCCGGCGATGCCCGGCTGCGGGCAGCTCGAGTGATAGAAGAACACCCGGTCGCCGATGCGCATCTGGTCGCGCATGAAATTGCGCGCCTGGTAGTTGCGCACGCCGGTCCACGGCGTGGTCTGGTTGGGCGCGTCAGCGAGATCGTCGATACTGAACTCGTCGGGTTCGGATTTCATCAGCCAGTAGCGCACGGCATTCTCCGGCACGGGGTGGAAACGGCACAGCCCCAGGAGGGCATTCGAGGCTGCCGATTATCGGCGATCTGGGGCAAGATACGCGATCTGGAAAATTGCCCGGATCATACGCCCGGCTGATTCGACATGATCCTCGTTACCGGCGGCGCAGGCTTCATCGGCTCCAATTTCGTGCTCGACTGGCTCGCAACCAGCGACGAGCCCGTCGTCAATCTCGATGCGCTGACTTACGCCGGCAATCTTGCCAACCTCGCGTCGCTCGCGGGCGATGCGCGCCACATCTTCGTGCGCGGCGATATTTGCGACCGCGCGCTCGTCGACCGGCTGCTCGCGAACTACAGACCGCGCGCCATCGTGCATTTCGCCGCCGAGAGCCATGTGGACCGCTCGATCCACGGTCCGGGCGAGTTCGTGCGCACCAACGTGCAGGGCACCTTCACGCTGCTGGAGGCCGCGCGCGCGTACTGGACGGCCTTGGACGAGCCCGCCCGCACGGCGTTTCGCTTTCTCCATGTTTCGACCGACGAGGTGTACGGTTCGCTCGGGCCGGACGATCCGCCCTTTACGGAAACCACACCTTACGCGCCCAACAGTCCTTACGCGGCGAGCAAAGCCGCGTCCGACCATCTGGTGCGCGCCTGGCATCACACCTACGGCTTGCCGGTGCTCACCACCAACTGTTCCAACAACTACGGGCCCTACCAGTTTCCGGAGAAGCTGATCCCGCTCGTGATCGCCAACGCCCTGGGCGGCAGACCGCTGCCCGTCTACGGCGACGGCCTGAACGTGCGCGACTGGCTCTATGTGGGCGACCATTGCGCCGGCGTGCGCACGGTGCTGGAGAAAGGGCGGCAGGGGGAGACCTACAACATCGGCGGCTGGAACGAACGCACCAACATCGAGATCGTGCGCCGCATCTGTGCGTTGCTGGACGAGCTGCGCCCCGATCCGGCCGGCTCGTACGAGCGCCTCATCACCTTCGTCAAGGACCGGCCCGGACACGATCGCCGCTATGCCATCGACGCGCGCAAGATCGAACGCGAGCTCGGCTGGCGGCCGGCGGAAACGTTCGAGAGCGGGCTGCGCAAGACGGTGCGGTGGTATCTCGACAACCAGGCGTGGCTGCGGCAGGTGCAGGACGGCTCGTATCGAGCGTGGATCGACATGAATTACGCGGCGCGCTGACTGGAAAGGCTCATGACACGCAAAGGCATCATTCTCGCAGGCGGTTCGGGCACGCGTCTTTATCCGCTCACGCGCGCGGTGTCGAAGCAACTGCTGCCGGTGTACGACAAGCCGATGATCTACTACCCCTTGAGCGTGCTGATGCTGGCGGGGATCCGTGACATCCTTGTCATCTCCACGCCGCACGATCTGCCGCTCTTCCGGCAGTTGCTCGGTGACGGCTCGGCTTGGGGGGTGAGTTTCCGGTACGCGGAGCAACCGTCTCCGGACGGCATCGCCCAGGCCTTCCTCATCGGCGCCGACTTCATCGGCGACTCGAACTGCTGTCTGGTCCTGGGCGACAACATCTTCTACGGACACGACTTGCAGGAGGAGTTGCAGCGCGCCAACGCGCAGCAGCAGGGCGCGACGGTGTTCGCCTATCCCGTACACGATCCCGAGCGCTACGGCGTGGTCGAATTCGATGCGCAACGCCGGGCGATCAGCATCGAGGAAAAGCCTGCGAAACCCAAATCCCGCTATGCGGTGACCGGCCTCTATTTTTACGACAACGAGGTCGTCGAAATCGCCCGCGGTCTGCGGCCTTCGGCGCGCGGCGAACTGGAGATCACCGACGTCAACAACGTCTATCTCGCGCGCGGCCGGTTGAACGTCGTGCCCATGGGGCGGGGACACGCGTGGCTCGACACCGGCACGCACGAATCGCTCATCGACGCGAGCCTGTTCATCCAGACCATCGAAAAGCGCCAGGGGCTCAAGATCGCCTGTCCCGAGGAGATCGCCTGGCGGCGCGGATGGATCTCCGCCGCGCAAGTGGAGGCGCTGGCGGCGCCGCTTGCCAAAAGCAGCTACGGCCAATATCTGTTGCAGATCCTGAAAAGCGACGTGTTCTGATGAAGGTGTTCGATACGCCGCTGCCCGGCGTCAAACTCATCGAGCCGGCCGTATACGGCGACGCACGTGGTTTTTTTTATGAGAGCTACAACGAACGCGCGTTCGCGCAGCAGGTGGCCGACGTGCGCTTCGTGCAGGATAACCACAGCCGGTCGCGGCATGGCGTGCTGCGGGGTCTGCACTATCAGATCAAACAACCGCAGGGCAAACTGGTGCGCGTGGCGGTCGGCGAGGTGCTGGACGTTGCCGTCGACATCAGACGTTCCTCCCCGGCCTTCGGGAAGTGGGTGGCCTACAGGCTGTCGGCAGAAAACCACCGGCAGCTTTGGATTCCGCCCGGCTTCGCGCACGGCTTCGTCGTGTTGTCGGAAGTGGCCGAGTTCCTCTACAAGACGACCGACTACTACGCACCGGAACACGAACGCTGCATCCGCTGGGACGATCCCGACCTGGCGATCGACTGGCAGATCGACTTCACCCCGCAGCTGTCGGCCAAGGATGCGGCCGGGCTGCGTCTGAGCGAAGCGGAGCTGTTCCCGTGAACCGGCCGCGCATCCTGCTGACCGGCGCGAGCGGCCAGGTGGGCTGGGAGCTGCGCCGTACGCTGCTGCCGCTGGGCGAGGTCATCGCGCCGGGCCGCGAGGAATTCGATTTGTCGAAGCCCGAGCGCCTGGCCGAGACGGTGCGGCGCATCCGTCCGCAGTGGATCGTCAACCCCGCAGCCTATACGGCCGTGGACCGCGCCGAATCCGAGCCGGCGCTGTGCGACACGGTCAACGCTGTCGCGCCCGCTGAACTTGCGCGCGCTGCACGTGCGCTCGGCGCGGGTTTCATCCATTTCTCCACCGATTACGTGTTCAACGGCGACAAGCGTGCGCCGTACCGGGAAGACGATGCGCCCATGCCCCTGAATCAGTACGGTGCGAGCAAGCTGGAAGGCGAACGCGCGATCGCCGCGATCGGCGGCGCCTGGCTGATCTTCCGCACGGGGTGGGTCTACGGCGGACATGGCGACAACTTCGTGCGCACCGTGCAGCGCCTGCTGTTGCAGCGGGAGAGCCTCAGCATTGTCGACGATCAGATCGGCGCACCGACCTGGGCGCGCGCCGTCGCCGAGGTGGTCGCCATCATCATGGGCCGTTACGCGGCGCCGGAAGCGCTGTTGCCCGACAGCGGGATCTATCACCTGTCCGCAGGCGGCTCGACGAGCTGGTTCGCTTTCGCCGAGCACATCCGCGAGCGGATGGCGGCCGCGCATCCGGGACGGCCGCTGGCGCGGCTCATCCCCATTCCGAGCGTGCAATACCCCACCCCCGCCACGCGCAGCCACTATTCGGTACTCGACAACAGCAAGCTGCGGGAGCGTTTCGGACTGGCCTTGCCCGACTGGAAGGAGTGCTTCGCGCTCGCCGCGCCGGAGTTCGGGCTTTGAACACGGTCCTGCGCACTTCACGCGGAGACTGAGGCGAAGCAAGAAACAAAAAACGCAGGCATGTGCCTGCGTTTGAAGAGGAGCCCCCCGCCGATGCCGTGAGACCGTGAATCTTGAACCTCTCGGTTCAAGGTGGTCGCCTACGGGTGGCCGTAGGTACATCCGACGAGGGACGCGCGCATTGGCCACCTCAGATCAGCAACCTGGCGTGTGGTGTTGGTTCAAGAAAATATCAGCCTTACACGCACATCGCAGGGGACATTGACCGACTGCGACCGACCGCTTGCGCGGTCTTGCGGCGCCTTGCGCGCCCGCCCGCATGGAAAACTCAGAACAGGTTTTCCTGCGGCGCGAGCGCCTCGTCGAGCGCCGCTCGCATGGAAGCGATTCTACGCTTCACCCCTTCGATGTCAAAGCCATTGACAGAAGTTTGCGCAGCCTGCAACGTAAGCAGTTCGTGCGTGATGTTCAGCGCCGCCATGACCGCGATGCGCTCCGCGCTGCCGATACGGCCGGTCGCCTTGATCTCGTTCATCTTCTGGTCGAGATAGGCCACCGCCTGCAGCAAGGACTCGCGTTCCTCATCGGCGCACGCAACCTTGTACGTGCGGCCCATGATGGTGATGTCCAGGGCACCGATCTTGTCGCTCATTCAGGAATCTGCTCGAGCAAGCCTTGTAGGCGCTTCTTGGCGTCGTTGATCTTGTCGGTCAGACGCTTGTTTTCGTCCGTGAGCTGCGCCACCTGTTGGCGCAACTGGTTGTTCTCGGCGCGCAGTCGCTGGCACAACTCTACCGCCTGCCGGATGCGGTCTTCGAGCGCTGAGAGCTGTTCTTCCATCGCTGCACTATAGTCGGCGAAATTCCGGCGGGTCAAGAACTAAGCCGGAGTTCTCAATGTAGTTTCGTGATTCTGCCACGGCTGCGCTGCGGCCGTCGCGTGCCGCAAGTCACCGTTCCCGTCCGGCATGCGAAAGGGCCGTGCCCGGAGGTGCCGGCGGCGTGCCGCGGGCCGCAATTTCCGCGCGATCGTGTGTAGAATTGCACCCGCGTTCGAGGTGCCGCCCGTGCCTGTCCAGGCGCGGCGGTGAAACGGGAAGCAGGTGCGGCCCTCCCTGGAGGCCTAGTCCTGCGCTGCCCCCGCAACGGTAGGCAAGCGTATTCCGTCACCACGCGCACCCGGGCCCAGCCCCAGGGGAAGGCGAGGGAATTGAAAAACAC
>QGUL01000467.1 GCA_003242425.1 Pseudomonadota bacterium
TGTAGAGAACGGGTTCCGGTCATCCACGACGTCGACGATCGCGAAGTGGACTGGCGGCAGGGCAAACAGGTGAGCGACCATCTGCCCGGCAGCCGTTTCATCAGGACCGAGGGCCTCGGCCACCGGCGCATCCTGCGCAGCGAGCGGCTGTGCGAGCTGATCGAGGATCACGGCGCCGGGCTCGAGGACATCAAGACCCGGCTCGGCGCCTGAGCGGCCTTGCGTTCCGGGCGCGCAGCGCCGCTTCGAAGGCTCGGCGTGCCCAGCGTGCGGCCTCGGCCGCGTCCTCCATCACTTCCTCCGGCGCCTGGTAATACGACATCGCGACCGGCTTGCCACGGCGCAGATATTGGAACGGCGGCAGCCCGCGGCGGCGGAAGTCATGAACGGTTTCGGCGTCGGTTTTCAGGTAGAGCGTTTCGTCGACGACCACGGCGAACATCAGCCCTTCGCGATAGAGGCCGTAGCCGCCGAACATGCGCCGCACTTGCACGGGGCCGAACAGCCGGAAGACGTCCCGGATGTGCAGCGTGAACTCGCTCGGCACGCGCATGGATTCAAGCGCCGGGGCGGCGAAAGCGGCGGCGCGCCTCTTCGACCTGCGCGCGCACCACGCAATCCTCGGCGTGATCGTTCACCAGTCCCATCGCCTGCATGAAGGCATAGACGGTCGTCGGCCCGACGAATTTCCAGCCGAGCTTCTTCAAGTCCCTGGACAGCCGGATCGATTCGGGCGAGACCGCATCGCCGCGCGGACGTCGCAGGCGTTCGCCTTCGTAACGCCAGAAGAAGGCCGCGAGCGAACCTTCCTGCTTCACCAGTTCCCGCGCCCGTTTGGCGTTGTGGATGACGGCTTCGATCTTGCCGCGGTGGCGCACGATGCCCGCGTCCTGCAACAGGCGCTCGACATCGCGCTCGGTGTAGCGTGCGATGCGCTCGAAGTCGAAGCCCTGGAAGGCGGCGCGGAAGTTCTCGCGCTTGTTGAGGATGGTGAGCCAGCTCAGTCCGGCCTGGAAGCCTTCCAGGCTGAGCTTTTCGAACAGCCGCCGGTCGTCGGCCACCGGGAAACCCCATTCGGTGTCGTGGTAGCGCACGTAGACCGGTGTGGCGATACACCAGTGGCAGCGCATTTTTCCGTCCGGTCCGGCAGCCGTCCGCATGGCTCAACTGAAAGTTCGGGAAACGCGATGATCACGCAGATCGCCCGGAGACTCAACGGCACTCAGTTTGAGGGAACGATCGGCCGGATCACGCGACAGGGATTGCCGGCCGCGAAGACGTCGTCGGGAATGTCGCGCGTGACGACCGAGCCCGCGCCGATGACGGAGCGGTTGCCGATGCGCACGCCGGCCAGGATCAGCGCGCCGCCGCCCACCCACACGTCTGAGCCGATGACGATCGGCGCGCCGTACTCGCGCTCGCGCCGCTGCGAGGCATCGAAAGGATGCAAGGGCGTGAGGATCTGTACGCCCGGCCCGAACAGCGTGTAATCGCCGATGCGCACCTCGCACACGTCGAGCACCACGCAGTTGAAATTGAAGTACACGCGCTCGCCGAGATGGATGTTGGCGCCGTAGTCGCAATGGAAGGGCGGTTGCATCCAGACCGTGTCGCCGCCGCTGCCGAACAGCGCCTGCAGGATCGCCCGCCGTTCCGCCTGCTGCGACTCGCGCGTGGCGTTGAGCGCCCGGCACAGGTCGCGCGCCCGCACGCGGGCCGCGACCAGCTCCGGATCGAAGGGATCGTAAAGCTCGCCGGCCAGCATCTTTTCCCGTTCGGAAGGCATCCGCGGCTCGTTCGGTGTGTGCCCGGGCAACGGCGTACAAAGTTCGGGCTGAAAATTTCGGG
>QGUL01000104.1 GCA_003242425.1 Pseudomonadota bacterium
TTTTTTTTGTTGCACACACGCGTCACCAGCCACCCGAGAACAGCCCGTGAAGGGGGGGAGAATGCACCGCTTCCTGGGCGGGGGCCGGGTAGATGCGTCTGGGGCGCGCGCCGCCCCCGAGCCGCACCTGCGGCACACCGCAAGTGCGGCCTCAGGACGCCATGCGTTCGGGCGGCGTCGCATCGGCGCGTACCGCCGCAAGGAAGTCGTCGCCCCAGCGCCGGACGTCGTTGTGGCGCACGATCTCGAACATCATGTGCATCCTGCTGCGGCGCTCGCTCTCGTCCATGCTCAGGCCCTGGTAGCATGAGGCCACCAGGTCGTCGATGTTGTGAGGGTTGGTGAGGACAGCGCCTTTCAGTTCCGCGCCGGCACCGGCGAATTCCGACAGCACCAACACCCCCGCCGCGTCGAGGAGGCCTTGTGTGGCCACATACTCCTTCGCGACCAGATTGAGGCCGTCGCGCAGCGGGGTGTCCCACATCAGATCGGCCGCGGCGTAATAGGCCACCAGTTGCTCGAAGGGGACGGCGCGGAAGAAATACTGCACCGGGGTCCAGCCGACCTTAGAGTAGCGGCCGTTGATGCGGCCCACGGCGCGTTCGATCTGTGCCTGCAGGTCGCGGTACACCCGCATCTCCTGTGCCGCCGGCACGCAAATGGCGATGAGCGTGACCTCGCCCTGCAGCGCGGGATAGCGGTCGAGCAGGCGCTCGAAGGCGAGCAGTTTTTCCAGGGTGCCCTTGGTGTAGTCCAGCCGCTCGACCGACAGCATCAGCCGCGTGCTGCCCAGCTCGCGCCGCAATTCCCCGATCTGCCTGCGCACGGCCGGCCGCTTGAGAATTTCCTCGACGCGGCCGACATCCAGCCCCACGGGATGCGCACCGAGCCGCACCCGCTTGCCGAGCACTTCGATTTCGGTGGTGACCTGGTCCACGCCCACCGCACAGCCGTAAGTGAGGAAGCGCGGCGCGCAGTGTTCGCGGTGGACGATTTTCATCGGCGTCACGCCGCGCACGACGTCGACGAAATTCTCGACCTGCCGAGGCACGTGGAAGCCGACGTAATCGCATTGCAGCAGGCTGCCGATGATCTGGCGCCGCCACGGCACGACGTTGAACACGTCGGCCGAGGGGAAATGCGTGTGATGGAAGAAGGCGATCTTCACGTCCGGCCGCAGCTCGCGCAGATACGCCGGCACCATCCACAGGTTGTAGTCGTGGATCCACACCACCGCGCCGGGGGCCGCTTCGGCCGCGGCGGCCTCGGCGAAGGTCCGGTTGACGCGCAGGAAGACCTGCCAGTGGTCTTCGCGGAACTGCGCGCGTTCCCAGAAGGTGTGCAGCATCGGCCAGAAGGCTTCCTTCGAAAAACGCTTGTAGAAAATGTCCACGTCCTGCTTGGACATCTGCACGCGCGCGCACACCAGATTGGGATAACGCTCGATATCCACAGGGGTGCGGGCCTGGAAGCGGCCGTGCCGGTCTTCGTGGGTGGACCAGGCCACCCACGAGCCGCGCCGCCCGTCGCGGAAATAGTTGAGCAGCGTCGGGATGATGCCGTTGGGCGAGGACGGACGGCGCCGCTTCAGCTCGCCGTCCTCGACGTATTCCTCGTACGGCAGGCGGTGATAGACCATGACCAGCTCCGAACGGCCCGGCTGGACTTCGGCGGGCTCGACCACTTCGAGATGATCGAGCATGCGGAAATGCGCGATCGCGTCGAGAATGCCGCCGCAGCCTTCGCGTTCGGCGTGCAGCACCTGCGGCAGAGCGCGCGTGGCCTCGATCAGCCCTGCTTCGGAGCCGCCCACGCAAACGCCTTTGAACCCCTGCTGATACATGGACAGATCGTTCAGCGTGTCGCCGGCGACCAGTACCCTGTCGCTGTCGATGCCGAGGTGTTCGACCAGCGCTCGCAACGTCGAACCCTTGTTCACGCCTTTGGGCAGGATGTCCAGATACCTGTCGGCCGAGAACAGCACGTCGCAACCGAGGCTGTGCGCGATGCGTTCAATTTCATCGTCGACGTCGTCGCTTTCGCAGAAATACGAGCAGCGGCGTTCCTGGGGCGTGTTCTGCCGCACCAGCCGGGGATGATCGGCGAAGGCCGCCGCCACCTTCTGCTCGCCCGGCCAGCGCAACGCGATTTCGCCTTGCAGGGGCTGGATGGGCAGCAGGTTGTTTCCGGCGACGACGGTCGCGCCCACATCGCAGATGATGTAATCGGGATCGGGCAGGGACGGATCGAACAGCAGCGGCAGCACCGACTCCAGGCCGCGTCCTGTCACATAGGCCAGCTTGATGTCAGGGTTGCGCGCGATGAGCTGGTAGAGCGTTTGCCGGGCTTCAGGCGCGCCGGCGAGGAAGGTACCGTCCAGGTCTGTGGCGAGCAGCATCCCTTGGCTCCTTTTTGTTTGTTGAGCGACGACGCGTTCAATGCCTGTCGATCCGCCGTGAGCGTGCCGGGACGCTTGCCGGCGTTCGAACGGGAGGAAACGGGTTTGCGCTCAGTGGGGCTGCGCAAACCGGGTTCGATAGCCGCGGGGGAGGAACTTGTCGAACCCGTACGGACAGGACATCAGACCACGCCGTCATCCATGTTTGTGACGGGGTGGGCGATTGTCCTACGGATAGCGCGCGGAGGCCACCCTCGATTGCGCGAGTGCGGGTACTAACTCGTCGCGATGTGACGCTATAGCGGAAAGTCCCGGATTACGGAAAGCGCAATTTATAGCCGCATGGCGCAGCGATGCGGGCATCAGGGCTCGCCGATGCGCAGTTTCAGCCAGCCTTCCAGGCCGAGTTCGCGCATGGTGCGGATGTTCTGCCGGTAGATGCGTTCGGCGTCGCCGTAGCTTTCCACGGCCTGCTCGATGCTGGCTTCGCGCAGCAGGTGCAGCGTGGGATAGGGCGAGCGGTTGGTGTAGTTGGCGATATCCCCGGGTTCGCTGTCGGCGAAACGGTACTGTGGATGGAAGCTCGCCACCTGCAGCACACCGGTAAGACCGAGCGCCTCGACTGCCGCTTCCGCTGTATCGAGGAAATCGTTGAAGTCGAGGAAGTCCTGCAGCACGTAGGGGTGGATCAACAGCGTGGTGTCTATTTTTTCCGGCGGCACCTCGGCGAGGTACTGGAGTTCCCGCACCAGATCCTCGAGCAGCGCCTCCACGCTGCGTGCTTCGCTGACGGTATAGCGGATGCGTTCCCTGACATATACCGCCTTGGCGAACGGGCACAGGTTGAGACCGATGACGGCGCGCTCGATCCAGCCGCGCGTGGCGGCGATGACTTCGTCGACGCTACTGTTCATCCTCCGCTGAGACTCCGGAAACAATGAATGATCCGGAGCCTAGCAGAAGTGTGCAGGGGGCTTTCAATACTTGCGCCGCGCCAGCGCCAGCGCGCCGAGCGCGGTGAGCGCCAGCAGCAGCGGCGAAGGCAGCGGCACGCCGTTCGCGACCTGGAAGATCTGGCCGCGGATTTCGCCGGGCGGGAACATTTCCGAATGCACGTTGAAATAGAAGCCGCCGGCGAGGAAGGTCTGCACATCGGCTGCGCCGTTCGGAAGCGTGAACACCTGCGTGTCGATCGCACCCGCAGTCTGGCCGAGCGCATCGCCCAGCTCCAGGGGAAAGACGATGGGACCGTTCACGCCGATCGGCGCCTGGTGGATGTGCGCCATGATGGAAGGCGTGGTGAGATTCTCGAAACCGAGATTCACGGTGATGGTGAGCGCCACATCGTCGAGCACGACCGTGCCGAAGCCGGTCGCGGGCGTATCGCGCGGCGGCACTTCTTCCGCGCCGGTCAGCGTGGCCTCGAAAAAGAGCAGCGCGGCCTGCGCCGGTACGGCGAGCAGCAGGGTGCCGGCCGCGAGCAAGGCATAGAGCATCCGCTTCATGGCCTTCCTCCTCTTCCAGTTGCGGGCAGGGTCATGCACGGCCTGCACCCAAGGCCGGATCCAAACCCGTTTCAGAGGCTTAGAGACTGTCGTACGCAAGCGCTGCCGGGAGCCTGTAATACCGTGCGACGCCTGCGAATTCGCACGTCGTCGCCGCGATGCGACAGCCTGTCGTCCGTGTCACGCTGGACGCGAAGCGCGTGCTACGGCCGTTTGTTCGTGGTGCATCTCCGTTGGATAATTCGCCCTGAAAACATGGCACGCTCCGAGCAACGGAGCGTGGCGCGCTCCACGCCGGAAATGCGAACGAGCACCCGGAATCCGAGCTGTCGCTGAGGCCCTGCTCACGATTCCCCACCACCGAAACCCCGATAAGAAATTGAAGACGCACAGCACTTCTTCCGTCCTGACGAAACGAAACGAAGGACCGATGCGCGTGGCACGGGTGTCGGCCCGCGGCGCCGCGAGATGGTCGCGCGGGCATCCGTGGATCTACAAGAGCGACGTGATCGGCGCACCGGGACCGGAGCCCGGTGCTGTCCGCGTCGTGGACGCGCGCGGCCGGTTCCTCGGCGTTGCGCTGTGGAGTCCGAACTCGACGATCTCGCTGCGCAAGCTGACCGGCGAAGACCGGCTGATCGACGAGGCGTTCTGGGAGGAACGGATCGAGGCTGCGATGCGCTATCGCAACGCGGTCGTGGCCGGGACGTCCGCGTACCGTCTCGTGCATGCGGAAGCGGACGGTCTGCCCTCGCTGATCGTGGATGTCTACGGCGACATCCTCGTGACCCAGTTCCTCTCCGCCGGTATCGAGGTCTTCCGCGCACAGATCGTGGAGGTGCTGCGCCGCCGGTTCGCGCCGTCGGGCATCCTGGCACGCAACGACGTGCCGGTCCGTGAACACGAAGGGCTGCCGCGTACAGTCGAAATCCTCTGGGGCCGCGTCCCCGACGTGGTGGAAGTGTCAGAAGGCGCGGTGCGCTATCTGGCCGGCCTCAACAACGGCCAGAAGACGGGCGCGTTCCTCGACCAGCGCGAGAACCGTCTGCGTGCGGGCGAGCTCGCACGCGGCCGCGTGCTGGACTGCTTCGCCTATCACGGCTCCTTCGCGCTGCATCTCGCGCGCGGCGCCGAACGCGTCGTCGCCGTCGATTCATCCGCGGAAGCGCTCGCCCGGGCGAAGGACAACGTCGCGCTGAACGGTCTGGAGAACGTCGAGCTGGTCGAGGCGAACGCCTTCGACTTCCTGAGGGAGCAGGAGGAAGCGGGCGCGGTCTACGATCTCGTGGTGCTGGACCCGCCGGCCTTTGCAAAGCAGCGGACGGCCATCGAATCGGCGCTGCGCGGCTACAAGGAAATCAATCTGCGGGCGATGCGCATCCTCGCGCCCGGCGGATACCTCTGCACGTTCAGCTGTTCCTATCACGTGAACACGGTGCTGTTCCGGGAAATGCTGGAGAGCGCGGCCGCGGACGCTGGCCGGCCGCTGCGCTGGATCGAATGGCGCGGCCAGGCGGCGGACCATCCGGTGATCGTACAAATCCCCGAGACCGGTTATCTGAAGGGCGCCATCCTGCAGGCCTTGTGAGCACGCGCCGCATCCGATACGGCATACCGCGTCATGGCGCAGGAATGCAGCGTGTTGCGGAGTTTTTTCCTATATCGCAAAACCCTTTTGCAATCGCATCCCGTCTCGGCCGATTAAACTTGGCCGGGTGAGGAGGTTCGTCCGGCCGGGCGGACACGAGGCTTTTACACGGGATAGCCCATGCTGGTGTCGCAAGACGAACCGCGCTGTACGGCCACGCCGTCCCGCTCGGAATGCTCGTCGCAGAATGACCACACTTTGATTGAGGGCATCCTCCGCCTCGTCCGCCAGCAGACGGGCGTCGATTTCGCGCAATACCGTCGCCCAACAATCAGTCGTCGCATCCACAACCGCATGCTGAGCATCGGCGTGCGCTCGCTGCAGGACTACTGGGCGCGCTTGCAGGCCGACGAGGCCGAGAGCATGCGGCTGCTGGAACGTCTCACCATCAAGGTCAGCCGTTTCTACCGCAACGCCTGCACCTTCGATGTGCTGGCCGAAGAAGTGCTTCCCTGGCTCGCTTGTCGCAGACAGCCCTTGCGCATCTGGAGCGCCGGCTGCGGATGCGGGGAGGAAGCCTACACGCTGGCCATGCTGCTCGAGGCGGCGCGGCTGCCCGGCAAGGTCGAGGCGAGCGACATCGACCCGGCGGCGTTGGCGGTCGCCCGCGAAGGCGTGTATCGCCGGGAGGCTTTCGACGAACTGCCGGCCGGTCTGGCGGCGCAGTTGGAAGCGGCGGGCGCGCAGCGATACCGCGTACCCGCGGCGGCGCGCGAGCGTGTGCGCTTCTTTCGCCACGATCTCGGTGATGCGCCGCCCCCGGCGGCGCGCTTCTACGATCTGATCTGCTGCAGGAACGTGCTGATCTATTTCGAGCGGGAGGCGCAGCGTCGGGCCTTCGCGACACTCGACGAGGCGCTGCGCGGCGACGGCTACCTGTGTCTCGGCGAGGCCGAATGGCCGCTGCCGGAATATGTAGAGCGCTATGCGCCATGTGGGGCCAAGACGCAGGTCTTTCGCCGGCTGCAAGGCGGACGGGAAGGAGAGCGATGAATCGCTTCCAGGGGCCCACCATCGCCCGGCGCATGATCATCGGCTTCGGCGCGCTGCTGGGCGCGGGCGGCGCCGGTCCGGGCAATATCTATTTTTGGAATCGAGAACACGGGAAGGCAGGA
>QGUL01000468.1 GCA_003242425.1 Pseudomonadota bacterium
GGCTGAAGGACACGCCGGCCTCGACGCTCGAAGGCGTGGCGGTGGAACTTGACGCCAACATCGAGCTGCCGCAGGATGTCGAGGAAGCGCTCGACGCCGGCGCCGCGGGTATCGGCCTGTTTCGCAGCGAATTCCTGTTCCTCAACCGCGACGACTTCCCCAGCGAGGAGGAACAGTTCGAGGCCTACCGCAGCGTGGTGGAAGCGATGCGCGGGCGGCCGGTCACCATCCGCACGCTCGATATCGGCGCCGACAAGGCACTGAACGGCCAGCACGATCCCGGCCCCAATCCGGCCCTGGGACTGCGCGCGATCCGCTACTGCCTGGCCGAGCCGCAGATGTTCCTGAGCCAGCTGCGCGCCATCCTGCGCGCCTCGCATTACGGCAGCGTGCGGCTGCTGCTTCCCATGATCGCCAACCTGCAGGAGCTGGAACAGGTCGCGCAACTGCTCGCGCAGGCGCGCCAGTCGCTCGACGAGCAGGGCATTCCCTACGCTCCGCGGGTACCCGTCGGCGGCATGATCGAAGTGCCGGCCGCGGCGCTCATGGTGGGGCAGTTCGTCAAGCGGCTCGATTTCCTCTCCATCGGCACCAACGACCTCATCCAGTACACCCTCGCCATCGACCGCACCGACGACAAGGTGGCGCATCTCTACGATCCCCTGCATCCGGCGGTGCTGCAGCTCATCGCCCACACCATCCGCACCGCCAACCGCGCCGGCGTGCCGGTCTCGGTATGCGGCGAGATGGCCGGCGAAGTGCGGCTCGCACGTTTGTTGCTCGGTCTGGGGCTGCGGCAGTTCTCGATGCATCCGGCGCAGTTGCCGGCGGTCAAGCAGCAGATCCTGCGTTCCAGCGTGCCGGCCGCCGAAGCCCTTGCCCAGCGCATCCTGAAAAGCGAGGACCCGCAGAAGTCGCTGCAGTTGCTGGACCGCCTGAACGCCTAGACCGCGTCTCGCGGCCGGCGCTCCCCCCGGACGGAGGAGGCATGCTGCGAGAGATCACCGGCCTGCGCCAGGACGAGCCCGGCCTCACCCGCCGCTGGTTCCACGACGACTATTTCGACCTGTTCCTGTGGCAGGACGCCGCCGGCACGCTCGCCGCGTTCGAGCTGTGTTACGGCGACGATGCCGAAGACCGGGCGCTGGTGTGGAAAGGGGGTGGCCGCTTCTATCACGACGGCGAGCGCATCGCGAAGAACGAGGAAGAGGCGCGGCAGCTCGTGGCCCGCTTCCGCGGCGCGGCGGCCGCATTGCCGGCCGCCTTGCGCGCGGCGCTCGATGCGCGCCTGGACGAATACCTCGCCCTAAGGGACCGGCTGCCCGCACGCCGCCGGCGCTTCCGCCGCGCCGACTGGCAAGCACACCGCGAATCGCGCTAAGATGCGGTCCTCGGCAGCCGGTTCGCCGGCGGCCGGGACGAAGCCGGTCGAAAGACCGTGCTTGCGCCGATTTGATGTTCAGCTTGCGGGCGCCCGCCGTCAGTGCATGACGGTGTGTCAAATAAGTACGGCTAAAGCGAGGGTAACCCGTTTGAGCCACGCGAGCTCGAACGGGTTTTTTCGTTTTGGAGAGCGGTCAGGCTTTTCCAGCGCACGCGCCGCGTGCGCGCCAAACAAGTACAACGATGAGCGAAACACGTTCGGTCGGCCCGGTGAGCGCCATGCGCGCGCACTTCGACCAGCCCATCCGCCTGAAATGCGGGGCCACGGTCCCCCAGTACGACCTGGCCTACGAGACCTACGGCACGCTGAACGCGGCGAAAACAAACCCCGGGCGGACCTGTAACGCCCTCAACGCCCCGATCACCGTGCGGGGCTATAACCCGACCACCCGCAAAACGT
>QGUL01000105.1 GCA_003242425.1 Pseudomonadota bacterium
TCTTGCCGGGCGGGTTTTAAAAGGCCCCCCCCCCCCGCGCTGCGAGTTCGTTGACCTGCGCCGTTCGACCTTGGTTTCGACCTGCGAATCCGGGGCCCCGCCGCGCTCGTACCGGTAACCCTCGTACTGGCCGGGCACCACGTCGCCCGGCTGCAGGGGCCGCGCCGCATGCAGCACCGCGGACTTGGCCGCCTGCAGGCTCTGCAGCGTGTCGTCTACGGGCGGTTCCATGGCGAGGATGGCCACCACCTGCAGCAAATGGTTCTGCACCACGTCGCGCAGGGCGCCCACTTCCTCGTAGAAGGCGCCGCGGCTGCCGATGCCCAGCCGTTCGGCCATGGTGATCTGGATGCTGCGCACGTAGCCGCGCCGCCACACCGGCTCGAGGAAGCTGTTGGCGAAGCGGAAGTAGAGCAGGTTCTGCACCGGCTCCTTGCCGATGTAGTGGTCGATGCGGAATACCGCGTTCTCGTCGAAAACGTGTTCGAGGGTGCTGCTGAGCGCCTGCGACGATTGCAGGTCGCGGCCGAAGGGTTTTTCGACGATCACCCGGGCTTCGCGCACGGGACAGCTCCCGCCCAGGCTTTCCACCACGACGCCGAACATCGCTGGCGGAATGGCGAGGTAGTACAAGGGATGGCGGCAGCCTTCCAGCGCGGCGCGCAGGGTGTGATAGGTCGTCACATCGCGATAGTCGCCGCCGACGTAGCGCAGTTGGGACAGCAGTTGTTCGGCGGCCGATTGGTCGAGCTCGCCGCGGGCGGCGAGCGCGCGCTGCACGTGGTCGCGGAACGCGTCCTCGCTCAGTTCCTCGCGCGCCACACCGATCACCGGACACTTGAGCCTGCCGCGGCGCACGAGCGCCACCAGCGCGGGGAAGATTTTCTTCGCGGCAAGATCACCCGTCGCGCCGAACAGTACCAGGGCGTCGGAGTGATGGTTCTGAGTCATGCGCTGAAAGCTCCTCGAAATCTGATGAAGGGCGGCGACGGCGGGGCATGAAAGGGATACAACCCTCATGCCGGCCGGTGCGCCGTCCTAGGCAACGGTTTAGACCTTTCCGTCCAGATCGATCAGCAAAAGTTCCACCTCCAGTGCCGGATACGACTCGTCGGACACTGCTCGTCCTTCATCGGAACCTTTTCGCGGATGCTTCTCCGGGTCAAAGGTATCTGCGTACCCTCGCGCGGTAAGCCTCGTAGGCCTCGCCGAAACGCGCGGCGAGATAGCGTTCCTCGCGCAGGATGACGCCGTAGTGCATGACCAGCGCCAGCGGCACGAAGACCACCAGCCCCCATAGCGTGTTCAAGGCGCAGGCCAGGCCGAGGAACACGAGGTGCAATCCGACGTAGAGCGGATTTGGCGTTGAGCGGAAAGGGCCCTCGCTTACCAGCGCCGTGGGGGGGGGGTGGGGGGGATTGTTGGGGCCGGGGGGGGGGCGGGGCCAACTGCCCCGGCCCAGGAGGGTTGCCCCCGCCGCGATCGACGCCACGCCCAGCCAGAGGAGCGCGGGATGTGCGCCAAGCGGCCATGGTCGCAGCCACTGCAACAGCAGGGAGAGCAGGAAAGCCCCAAGGTACAGCAAGGGCGGCAGTGCGACGACGTCGGGAGTGTCCGTGCGCTTCATCCGTTCGGTAAGCCGAGCAGATCGAGGCTGTGGAGGCTGACGCTCACCGCGCGGCGGCCTTCTTCGATGGCCTCCTCGGCGCGATGGAAATCGAGCAGACCCAGGTGGCCCAGCCGCGGCGCGATGATCAGTTCCGGCGGTTCGCCCGCCATGCGGCTGCGCGTGATGCGTACCTGCATGATGTTGATGCTCGCCGTCACGACGTCGAGCAGCGAGGGCAGCACCGGTTCGTTGACGGCCGGCGTCTCCGGTTCCGCAGGGGCGAAGCGCTCCTGCAGTTTGCGCAGCCATTCGCCCACCAGGCTGGAAGGCTCGGCCTCGGGTTCCGGTTCGGGCGTCTCGTTGCGTACCCGGTGGGAAAGCAGGTCCGAACTGAGGTCCACGGCGATGACGATCTCGGCGCCCATCGCCCGCGCAAGCGATACCGGCACCGGATTCACCAGGCCGCCGTCGACCAGGATCAGGCCGTCGTGGCGGACCGGACTGAACAGGCCGGGCAGGGCGATGGAGGCGCGCACCGCTTCGATCACGGAACCGCTGCGCAGCCACACTTCCATGCCCGTTTGCAGCGCGGTTGCGACCGCGCCGTAGGGCACGGCGAGCTCTTCGATCCGGCGGCCGATGAAGTGCTCGCGGAAATAGGCCATCAGGCGCTCGCCCTTGAGCATGCCGCCGTTCAGGCCCAGATCCATGAAGGACACGACGTCGCGGAAGCGCAGCCTGCGTACCCACGCCTCGAAGCGTTCCAGTTCCCCGGCGGCGTAGACCGCGCCGACCAGGGCACCGATCGAAGTGCCGCAGACGATGTCCGGACGCACGCCGGCTTCGAGCAGCGCCTGGATGACGCCGATGTGCGACCAGCCGCGCGCGGCACCGCCGCCGAGCGCGAGGCCGATGCGGGGTTTGCGTCGCGCGTTCACGGCCGTCCCCCGAAGCGAATCATTGTTGTTGCTCTCCTTCGTTGCCAGGGAGCATAAGCGCTTGCACGGGTGGCGAGCAAGGAAGCTCAGCGCCGGTGCGCGGCAACCTCCCATTCGGCGACGTCGCCGGGCACCACGCGGAACAGCGGATGCGGTGCGGGCAAGGAAACGCGCGGCAATTGGCGCAGCCAATGGGGCGAGCGCAGGGCGAGGCGTTCGCGCAATCGCATCCATTCCCATTCGAGCTGTCCGGCGCTGACCGGGAGCGGCGGGCAGGTTTCGCATTCGCCGATCTTCGACGCGTCGAAGCCATAGCCCCGCGCCGAGGCTTCGGCGTGTACGGCAACGAGATACGCGGCGATGTATCGTCCGGGCGACGGGCTCGACCGGAAACGCAGCAGTTGCGGATGACGGGTGTAGCCGCGCGTGCGGCCGCCGAGCACCGCCTGCGCCAGCAGGGCTTCGCGCCACAGCGCGACGAGTCCCCGGGCGTCCAGATACCTGGGATGCAGCGACCAGAGCCGCACGACTTCCGCCGGTCGGACGAAGACGCGAGAGAGCAAGCACGTTGTGCGCCGGTTCGGCGCTCATTCCGCCGGCCGCGCCGTACGGCAGGATCGTCAGCGCTCAGATGTAATGGACGCTGCACGTGGCCTTGAAGCGTTGATAGCACTCGTGGCAGACCAGCTTGACGTTCAGATGCGCCTCGTTGGCTTCGTTCCATTCGCCCTCGCGCAGGTAATGCGCATGGCATTCGCCGCACCGGGCGTCCGGCCAGGGATTGTCCGGGTCGGGTTCGGCGGAACCCAGTCGACGCCCGACGCGCCGGTCAGATGCTCGCAGACGAAGGCTGCGCAGGCTTCGCCGTGGGTATGACAATGGACGGGTGCCCGATTCATCGGATTCCGAGGCTCGTTGAACCGGGCCGGATGGTAGAGTCTTATGCGGGAGTCCCGTGCGGCAAAGTACGCCGCGGCGGCCCATTCCTTGCATGGCAGCCGGCTCCGGATCCCATCGATTCCCCTTCAAGGCGCAGGTGTCCCAGGGCGATCTCTACGCGGCGGCGTTGGCCTGTCTCGCGCTCGGCGCGGCCGGCGGTTACTGGTTCGCGGCGCGGCGCGCTGGCACGCGGGCGGCGGACGAACGGCGCATGCGGGATATCGAGCTCGAACGCTTCGCGGAGCAGCTTGCCGCGGCCTATGCGGCCTCGCCGGTGGCCATCTTCCTGACCGCGGAAGACGGACGCATCACGGAGGCGAACGACACCGCCGTGGCGATGACCGGCTATTCCCGCGCCGAGCTGCTCGCCCGGTCGATCCAGCAGCTCGGCTTCTGGCGGGGACAGCCGGAAAGCTACGAGCAACTGGTCGTGCGCCTGCTCAAAGGGCGCGTCCTGCATCGCTTGGCCGCTTTCGAACGCCGGGACGGCGCGCGGCGCGATGCCGAGCTCTCCATCACCCTGATCAACCGCGACGACGGCCGCTACCTGTTGTACATGGTGGAGGATGTGACCGAGCAGCGGCGCCAGTCCGCCGCGTTGCGCGAGAGCGAAGAGCGCTTCGCGAAGATGTTCGAAATCTCGCCCAATCCCATCGCGCTCATCGCCGAGGACGGACGCATCGTCGAAGCGAATCCCGCGTTCCTGGAGGCCTCGCAATACGGCATGGAGGAATTGCGCGGACGCACCACCGAAGAGATCTCGATGTGGGCCGACACCGGCAGCGCCGAGCGCTTCAGGCGCGACGTCGCGCAGCAACGCGATGCGCAGAACGTCGAGACGGTCCTGCGCCGCAAGAACGGCGAACTCGCGCATTGTCAGATCTCGTGGTCCGGTTTCGAGTCCTCCGGCAGACGCTACACGCTGTTGATCGTCACCGACATCACCGAGCTCAAGCGGCGCTCGGCGGAAGTCGACCGGCTCAACGCATCGCTCGAAAAAATGGTGCAGGCGCGTACCGCGCAACTACAAATGGCCAACCGCGAGCTCGAAGCGTTCAGCTATTCGGTGTCGCACGATCTGCGCGCGCCCCTGCGTCACATCTCGGGCTTCGCCTCGCTGCTCGGCGAACGGCCTTCGGTGCAGGAGGACGCCGAGGCGCAGCGTCTCATCGGCGTGGTCACCCGGGCTGCGGGACGGATGGCCGCATTGATCGACGACCTGCTCGCGTTCTCCCGGGTCTCGCGGCTGCAGATGGAAACGCAGGACGTGCCGCTCGGCGAACTGGTGCGGGACATCGTGCAGGAGTTCAATCTGGCGTCGCCCGACCGCCAGGTACGCTGGATCGTGCACGAGCTGCCTGTCGTGCACGGCGACCGTCAGTTGCTGCGCGCCGTGCTGGTCAATCTGCTCGACAACGCGCTCAAGTACACGCGGCCGCGCGCCACGGCGGTGATCGAAGTCGGCAGCGGCGAAGCGGGCGACATGGTGGCCGTCTACGTTCGCGACAACGGCGTCGGTTTCGACATGCAGTACGCCGAGAAGCTGTTCGGCGTGTTCCAGCGCCTGCACAGCCAGGAGGAATTCGAAGGCACCGGCGTCGGGCTGGCCAACGTGCAGCGCATCGTGGAACGTCACGGCGGCCGCGTCTGGGCGCAAGGCGAACCGGGAAAGGGCGCGACGTTCTGGTTCACGTTGCCGCGTGCGCAAGCCGCGCAGTCCCGCGTCTCCGCGGCCGCGCGCAACGTGCCGGAAAAGCCGGTGTTGCAAATGCAGGAATCGATGGCACCCTCCGATCCGGAGGGGCGTTACAAATTGTGAAACGCGTTGACGCTTTTCAAAGCCGGGCAGTATAAGGGCCGCGTGCAAACTCAAGCGGCGCATCGCCGGTCCGTAGACGCCGCGTACTGCGGCACCGATGGTCGTGGTGTGGGACGCGTTGTAGTTCGCGCAGGCAGGGCGGCAGCCCATTAGGTAAATCAGTACGGCAGTCCATCAGTTCACAGGAGCGGTAAGCATGGCATCCGGTACCGTCAAGTGGTTCAACGACCAGAAGGGCTACGGATTCATTACGCCGGACGGCGGCGGCGAAGATCTTTTTGCCCACTTTTCCGCAATCGTGGGGAAGGGGTTCAAAAGCCTGAAGGAAAACCAGCGCGTCGACTTCGACGTGACCGTCGGGCCGAAAGGCAAGCAGGCATCCAACATCCGCCCGGTCGAGTAAACGGCAAGCGTCCGATCGAAAAGGCCGCCGCAGTGTTGCGACGGCCTTTTTTGTAAGTCGATACGGTTTGCCGCGCTCCGGGGCAGGCGCGAGGGGCTGCGGGTTGTCGGGACGGGGACACGCGTCGTTCAAACGCTTGCGCATCCTCATCCCGATAGCGAACTTAGGCCGCCAGCAGCTCCCGCAGCACGTATGGCAGGATGCCGCCGTGCTTGTAATAGTCCACCTCGATCGGCGTATCGATGCGCAGCAGCACCGGCACTTCGCGCGTGCGGCCGTCGGCGTAGTGGATGACGAGCTTGAGCTGCTGTTGCGGTCGCAGCGTGCCTTCCACGCCGAGCAAATCCACGACTTCCGTACCGGTGAGCCCCAGGCTTTCCGCCGAGTCGTCGCCGATGAACTGGCAGGGCAGCACGCCCATGCCCACGAGGTTCGAGCGGTGGATACGTTCGAAGCTGCGGGCGATGACGGCTTTGACGCCGAGCAGACGCGTGCCTTTGGCCGCCCAGTCGCGCGAGGAGCCGCTGCCGTATTCCTCGCCGGCGAACACGACCGTCGGCGTGCCTTCGGCGATGTAGCGCATCGCGGCGTCGTAGATCGTCATCTGTTCGCCGCTCGGCTGATGGATGGTGTAGCCGCCTTCAACGCGCGTGCCGTCGGGCTTGGGCGGCAGCATCAGGTTCTTGATGCGCACGTTGGCGAAGGTGCCGCGCATCATGACCTCGTGATTGCCGCGCCGCGCGCCGTAGCTGTTGAAATCGGCTTTCAGCACGCCGTGCTGGATCAGGTACTGGCCTGCGGGCGAGCTCTCCTTGATCGAGCCGGCCGGGCTGATGTGGTCGGTAGTGATGGAATCGCCGAAGATGCCCAGGATGCGCGCGCCGCGCACGTCGCCGATCGCGCCGGGCTGCATGTCGAAGTCCTTGAAGAACGGCGG
>QGUL01000469.1 GCA_003242425.1 Pseudomonadota bacterium
AGGGGGCGGGTGGGGGGCCCCTTTTTGCGTTGGGGGCGTTGACCGAGAAACGCTTCCAGCGCTGCGCCGGTTGCGCGAGATCGAAGATGTGCGAATAGCCCGTCGAGCGCGACTCCTTGCCGCAGGCCATGCTCACGGCGCGCAAGAGACTACCGCGCGTGCCGCCGCCTTTCCCCGGCGGAATGATGGCGAGGTTGTCGAAGCTGTGCGAGCTCGCCGGCTGGCCGTCGATGTATTCGCAGTACTGGAGATTCCAGAGATTGCCCGGTACCGACTTCACCGTCAGCGAAGGATGGTCGGTCGGATTGTCGAGCCGCTTGAACGCCAGGGTATCGAGATCGAAGACGTAGGTCTCGTTGCCGCCGTAGTTGCCGTGGCCGCCGCCGTGGATGACGATTGCGCCGTAATTGCTGTAGTACGGGTTGTAGATGCCGCCGCTGAAGGAGCGCAGCACCATGTCGTTGCCGATACCGTTGTAGGTGGCGTTGTAGGTGCAGGTATCGCTCGGACAGGGATCGACGGCAGCGAAGGTGTTGGCCGTGACGAGACGCTTCACGCGTCCCGGGAGCGGCACCCAGCTCGGCAAACCCGGCTCGGGCTGCGGTTCGGGTTCCGGTTCGGGCTCGGGCGGCGGCACCGTCCCGCCGCCTTCCGCGACATCCTGCAGGATTTCCTCGGCGCAGCGCATGCCCGTTTCCACGGCGCCGTTCATCGTCCCGGGCGTCACGACGGAAGTGTGCTCGCCGCAGAAATGCGCCCTGCCCTGGGGCACGCCCTCGTAGCCGCCGAAGAGCAGCCGGTCGCCGGGCGCGTAATAGCTGCGCGAGCCGCGCGTCCAGGTGTGGTTGACCCAGTAGCTGAGCAGCGCCGTCCCCGTCGCCATGTTCTTCACGCCGGGCAGCGTACGGTCGAGATATTCCAGCAGCTGCTTGACGTGATCGGCCAAGGGGCCCGCATTCAGCTGCCTCGCGCGCAGTCCGCCGACGGAGTTGGTGAGAATGCCGGGCGTGCCGACCTGCCCGCGCGTCGGCGACCACACCGCCTGATAGGGTTCGCCGTAGCCGAGCCCCGTCCTGCGCAGCACGTTCCACCAATAGCGTTCCTTGAACTGCACATGCAGCAGCGCGTGCTCGCCCATCGCCTGTTTGCCGATCGCCATCTGCTTGCGCTGGTCGAAGCCCGCGGCGCTGTAATCGACGTGCGAGCGCAAGGCGGCGAAGGACAACGCCAGCACCACGTGGTCGGCCGTGACGTTCTGCGTGCCGCCCGGCGTGGAAAAGCGCAGCGCGTAAGTGCCGTCGGCGTTGCGCGCCAGACGCGTGAGACCGTGGTTGAGATGAATGTCGGCGCTGCCCTGCCGCTTCGCGAGCTCGCCGATCAGGCGGTCCGCGCCGCCCGAAACGCGGTAGCGCCGGTTCTTGTCGCCGAGCGGTCCCGGCGGTCCGCCGCCCGCCGTGCCGAGGGTGTAGACCAGATTGAGCGCGCTCTGCTTGTTCGTTTCCGCGCCGAACTCGTTCACGTAGGCGACGGTGAGCAGGCGTCCCAGGCGCGAAGCGGCACCGCCCGGCACGTACTGCTGGATCCATTGCGCCACGCTCATGTTGTCGAGCGTCTGCGCGCGCGGCGTGCTCTTGTCCCACCGCGTCGGGAAAGGCGCGGCGGCGAGATCGCTCATCACCTGATTGCGGATCGCCAGCAGATCCTGATACACCGCCGCCGCGGTATAGGGCGCGTCGTTGATCAGATAGACCGGATCGCCGCGCGCGAGATCGAAGTCGCTGCCTTCGTCGCGCAACGGCACGCCGAGGTCGTTCGCGAGCACGCGGATGGCTGTATGCC
>QGUL01000470.1 GCA_003242425.1 Pseudomonadota bacterium
GGGGCCGGGGCAGGCCGCCCCTGGGGGGGGGCTTTGCTGCGAAAGTGGTCGTCTGCCGCTGCCTGAGCGGCAGATAGGTGAGCACGATGCCGTGCTCGCCGATTTCCTCGACCCGATAGGTGCCTTCCAGCGTCTCGCCGACGCGCGCGATGTAGTTGCGCTCCTCGTCGGTGAGAAAGACGGTGACCGTCTTGCCTTCGACCATTTTCCCCATGTAGGTGAAAGGCAGCGGCGGCGCCTGCGGCGGAGGCGGCGGCAGGCGGGGAGCGTTGCGTGCCGCTTCCTGCGCCGCCATCTGCTTCCACGATCGCGGCGAGAAGGGATCGCCGTCCGCCTCCGCGTGCTTGCGCACGGGCAGTCCGCCGATGTCGAAGGCTTGGACGCTTTGTTCGTCCCGGGGCGCATCGGCGGCGGGCGCGGGCGCCTCGGCGCGCGCTGTCGCAACGACGGCGGCATCGTCCGCATCGTGCTCCACCCAGGCGGTCGCGCCGAGGATCAGCGCGAGCGCGACGGCGTAGAGCGTCCAGCGTTGGGGGGCGGAGAGCGTCATGGCCCGGTATCCATGTAGAGCGTCAGCCGCAACCGCGCTTCGAGCTCGGGACTGCCGATGTCTTCGCGCCGCAGCGAAACGTCCTCCAGCGCGGCCGCCGGCACTTCCTGGAGCACCGCGGCGATGAAGCGGCGCACCTGGTCGTAGGAGCCTTGCGCGGGCAGCGAAATCCGGTAGCGGGCGAGCCGCATGTCCTTCGTTCGCTGCAGTTCGTATTCGCCGGAAGCCAGCGTAACGCCCGTTTCCTTCGCCGCGCCGTAAATCTTGCCGAGCCACAGCGGCGTGCTGTCCTTCTGCGGGAAATAGCTGTAGAAGCTGCTCAGTTGCAGATCGCGGCGCTCCGCCGGCGTGAGGCGCCCGGTGAGGCGCGCACGCGCATCCGCCACTTCCGCCCTCAGGGCCAGCACCTCGGCGCGAAGCGGCACGCCGGCCACGAGATAGAACGCCGCCGCGCCGGCAAGCAGCGCCACGCCGGCGATGCCGGCGCGTCCGATTGCGGTCAACGGTCGGAACAGTTCGAGCTTCATTGCTGCTGGATCCAGTTGGCCGTGAGCGTGAAGCGGATGCCGCCCTCCCGCTGTTCCTCGTGCGAGTTGAGCAGGACGTCGGCGAAGCGTTCGGTGTTCTGCAGGCGCACGATGTAGTCGAGCAGGTCCGAGTAGTTGCGCGCCTCGCCGCGCAGTCGCACGGTGCTGCCGGATGCGCCCGGCTGTACGCCGAGCAGCGCCACGTGCGGCGTGGCGGCGTGCTCGAGTTCGAGGAACAAGGCATCCCAGGGGCGGGCGAGCTCGTTCAGCACCAGACGCGCGTAATCCAGCTCCTTGGCGACCAGCGTCGGGTCGCCCATGGGCCGGGCAAGCTGCGGGAGTTCGCGCCGCATCAGCTTGCGCACCTCGGCCCGTTGCGACTGCAACCGTTCGCGCTCGCTGCTGGCGGAGACGTAATCCGCGGTGGCGGCCGTGGCGGCGAGCAATCCCGCGGCGAGCAGTACAGGTCCGATCCATGCGGGGGTGCGGGTCTCGCGCACGAAACTGAGATCGAGACGGCGCATCATTGCAGCGTTCCGTTCGCGGCTGCCGTGCCCAGCGGGTGCCACTCGAACTGCCAACCCGAAGCTTGCGCGGCAGCGTTCAAGGGAGTGTCGGCGACCAGGAACACGCGGCCGGCAGGCACGCCGTTGGCGAGCCGGGCACGTTCGAGCAGCGGCGGCAGCGCCGTCTCCAGTTCGCCGCGCTGCCGTTCGCTCATCACGAAACGCCACTGGCCGTGCTCCGCATAAGCCAGCGT
>QGUL01000471.1 GCA_003242425.1 Pseudomonadota bacterium
CTCGACGGACGCGGCAGCGTCTTGCAGAGGCTGTGTTCGGCTGCGGTGGCCGAAAGCATGCGCGCCACCTCCGGACGCGCGCATACGGCCGTCACCTGCTGCAAGGCGAGCGCGCCCGATACCTCCGCCCACTGTCCGAGCTCCCGGGCGATGTCGTCGTCGGGACTCAGCATGCGGTTCGCCGCGATGGCGGGAATGAAGCCGTCCTGCAAGTCGCGCAAGGTGAGCGGCTCGTTCCTGGCGACGATGAAGTTCTCCGTCATCTGGATGCGGCGCGGCGCGCCGCGGTAGCGCTGGATCGCCACGGCCGCACCGAGCGGATTGATGAGCAGATTGCGCTTGAACTCGACGTTGCCCTCGGCATGGAACAGGGGTTCGTGCGGGTTGGCGTAGAAGACGTTGCCTTCGATGACATAGCGGTCTTCGTTGCCCGGCCCCGCGGGCGGCAGATGGCCGAGCAGCAGATTCGGCCGCGCCCAGCTGCCCTCCGACGCGTCGTTCGCCTTGGAGAACACGTTGCCGCGGATCACCGTCACATGATGGCCGTCCGGCAGGCCTTCGCGCACGGGACGCACGTTCTGCTGCTTGATCTGCAGGTTGTAGCCCAGCGTGTCGAGGATCACGTTGTTCTCGATCACGCCGGCGACGAAAGGCGCGGTGCCGTCGGAGTTGCCGAGGTACATGCCCGTGCCGGCGCCGATGATGAGGTTGTCGCGGATGGTCCAGAACGCCGCCGGCGCCTTGGTGGAAATGCCGACGATGCCTTGCGATTCGCCGTGGCCGACGATGGTGAGGCCTTCCAGCACGATGTGATGCACCACCGCCCTGCCCTGCTCGGCCTTCACCGCATCGACGGGCAGATTGCGGCCGTCGAGCTTGAGATTGCGCACCACGAGGTGGCTGGCGTCGCGCAGGCTCACGGTGTTGCGGCCTTCCACGCCGAGCAGCACCGCGGGCCGCTCGGCGTCCGCGCTTTCGATGACGATCGGCGCCTTGGGCTTGCCGTGCAGGCCGTGCAGCGGCAAGCCGCCCAGATATTCGCCCGGCGCGAGCAGCAGCCGGTTGCCGGGCTGCAGGGTCTGCAGCTTCTCCAGATAGTCGTCCGGCGTGGCCGGCACGTCGGCGGCCTGCGCGAACGCCGCGCAGGCCAGGAGCCACACTGCGCAGAGGATGCGCGTGCGGGAGAACGAGAGGTATCGCATGGCGCCTCCTAGACCAGCATCTCCAGCGGCGGGGGATGGCCGAGGAAGCCGAGCGGGCTGGCGCTGTAGCCGTAGGCGCCGGACATGAACACCACCACCAGATCGCCCGGCTCGGCCTGCGCGAGCTCCATGCGGTCGGCCAGCACATCCAGAGGCGTGCAAAGCGGTCCCACCACCGAGGCGATTTCGCGTTGCGGGCTGTCCATCTTGTTGCCGATCGCGACCGGATAGTTCTTGCGCAGCACCTGTCCGAAATTGCCCGATGCGGCGAGGTGGTGATGCAGCCCGCCGTCGGTGACGAGAAAAACCTGGCCGCGCGAAAGCTTGCGGTCGAGCACGCGGCACACGTACACGCCCGCTTCGCCCACCAGATAGCGTCCGAGCTCCAGGACCAGCCCGGCCTCGGGCAGCAGTTGCGCGGCACGCTCGACGAGTCGCGCAAGATTCGACGCGACGGGCGCGAGATCGAGCCGCCGCTCGCCGGGGAAATAGGGAATGCCCAGCCCGCCGCCGAGATTGAGCACGCGCACCGGCGCCGGCGCCGCCTCGGCCAGGCGCAGCGCCCGATCGACAGCCTGCCACTGCGCGTCGCAGCTGGCTTCGGCCTTGAGCGCTTGCGCGCACCCGAACAAGA
>QGUL01000472.1 GCA_003242425.1 Pseudomonadota bacterium
CCCGGCGGGGGGCGCGCGGTGCCGCCGGTCGCGGGGTGTCTGCCCGCGCCGCCCGCCATGCCCGGGCTGCCCGCGGCCTGCGCGAGCAGGCGCAGCATCTCCACCTGGTCGGCGGGATCGTCGGCGATGCGATGGCGGGCCAGCACCTCGAAGGCGAGCGACTGCAGGGCGTCGCCCGCGAGCATCGCGGTCGCTTCGTCGTACTGCACGTGGACCGTGGGCCGTCCGCGCCGCAGCACGTCGTTGTCCATGCAGGGCAGGTCGTCGTGGACGAGCGAATAGGCATGGATGAATTCGACCGCGCAGGCGGCCGCCGCGAGCCGTTCGCGCGCGGCACCGGCCGCCTCGCCGGCGGCGTAGACGAGCAGCGGCCGCACGCGCTTGCCGCCGCCCAGCACGGCGTAGCGCATCGCCTCGTGCAGGCGCGCGGGCGCGCGGTCGGCGGCCGGCAGCTCGCGTGCGAGCGCCGCCTCGACCTCGGCCTGGACCGCTGCGGTCCAGCGTTGGAACTCAGGATTCGGGTGCGTCACCGGACAGGGCTTTGAGCGTCTCGCCTTCGAGCACGCGCACTTGCTGTTGCGCCTGGGCCAGCCGCTCCTGGCAGTAGCGCGCCAGTTCGAGGCCGCGCTTGTGGGCGGACAGGGATTGTTCCAGCGTCAGCTGGCCCGCTTCCATGCTGGCGACGATGCGCTCGAGTTCGGCGAGTGCGGCTTCGAAACTGGCCGGAGCTTCGGGAAGGGGCGCGTCGGACATGCTGATAACGTCGTGAAACGGCACTGAACATTAGCCGAGCGGTCGGCGCCGGTCAAATTTGACCTTAGTCATAACCCGCGCGGCGGTCCCCGTTAGACTCCGCGCGGTGCGAAGGTCTTGATTCGTCGGCGGGAACTTCCTGCGATTGAGGGTATCATACCCGGCCCTCCGGGGATCGGCCGCACAAAGCGGTGCAAGCTTTGCCCGAACGGCAAAGGCATCGCGGATTGCGCTTTTTTTGTTTGCACGCTTTGAAGGAGTAGAGGGACGCGATGTCGGATCTACCGCGCAACCGCTCGCAGCTCGAACAGGCCAGCTCGCAGCTGCCCCTGAAATGGTATTTCGACGAAGAACTCCATGAGTTGGAGCGCCGGCTGCTGTTCGATCAGGGTCCCGGCTACGTCGGCCACGAACTGATGGTGCCGAACGAGGGCGACTACCATTCGATTCCCTGGCTCGACCACTCCAAGATCCTGGTGCGCAACGCCAACGGGGTGGAGCTGCTGGACAACATCTGCCGCCACCGGCAGGCCATCATGGTCGAGGGCCGCGGCAACGGGCGCAATATCGTCTGTCCCCTGCACCGTTGGACCTACGATCTGGACGGCAAGCTGATCGGCGCGCCGCACTTCCCCGAGACGCCCTGCAAGTCGCTGCAGAAGCATCCGCTGCAGAACTGGAACGGCCTGCTGTTCGCCGGGCCGCGCAACGTCGCCAAGGACCTGGAGAAGCTCGCCGCCTACGCGGAGCTGGATTTCTCCGGCTACGTGTTCGACCGGATGCACATCAGCGAATACAAGCAGAACTGGAAGACCTTCATCGAGGTGTACCTCGAGGACTACCACGTCGAGCCCTTCCACCCGGGCCTGGGCAACTTCGTCACCTGCGACGACCTGCGCTGGGAGTTCGGCGAGGAGTACTCGGTGCAGACGGTGGGCATCCGCAACGGTCTGGCGCGCGCGGGCTCGCCGGTCTATCAGCGCTGGCACAACGCGGTGCGCGCGCGCAGGGGGGACAAGCTGCCGCGTTTGGGCGGGGGGGGGGCGCGGTCATACCCCTGTCCTTTAAACAAATTAGACCG
>QGUL01000106.1 GCA_003242425.1 Pseudomonadota bacterium
TTCCCCCCTTCCCTGGGGGGTTTTTTCCCCGGCGGGCTTTCCCCCGGGTATCGGGGGTGGAAGCCGGAATGTCGAGCGTGCCGGCGCCCTGCACGCGCAGGAAGGGCGAGCGCAACAGCAGATCGTCGTTCCTGGCGACGCCCTTGTCGATACGGAAGCTCGCACTGAGATCGGAGAAATCGGTTTGTTCACCGCCGCGCGCGAGCTCCTCTTTGGCGCTTTCCGAGCCGAGCGTGGCCTTCACCTTGCGCAGCGCCTCGGCGAGGTTGAAACCTTTCACCGCGCCGTCCTTCAGCACGAGGCTTGCCGTGCCGTCGAGCGCGCGTTTCAAGGCATCGGGCGTCGCGCCCGCCGTGCGCACGTCGAGCTCGACGTTGCCGCGTCCTTCCAGCAGATCCTTGTCCGCCACATCGCGCAGCAAGGGGCCGATGTTCACGCCGGTCAGGCGCTGCTGCACGGCGAAGGCGTTGCGATGCGCGTTGACGCTCGCCTTGCCCGCCAGGCTACCGCCGTAGAGGTTCGCGCGCATCGGCGAGACGTCGAGCTGCCCGTTGTCCGCCTGCACGCGGATATCCACGTTCTGGGCCTGGATCTTCGACACGATCAAGGCATCCGCTTTCACGCTGCCGCGCAGCTTGAGCGGCTTGAGCCAGGCGAGGTCGATCGGCGCCTCCTTCGCTTCATCCGCCTTGCCGCCGCCGGCCGAAGGCGCACCGCCCTTCGCCGGCGCCGCCTGCGCTTCGTCGCCAGGCGGCAGATAGCGGTCGACATTGAGCCGGTCGGCGGCGAGATCGAATTCGATCGCGGGCGCATCGAAGCCGCGCACTGCGTACTTGAGATTCACCGTGCCGTCTTCCAGCTTGGCACGCAACTCGCCCTGCGCCGTCTGTTTCGCCCAAGCGAGCTGCTGCCCGCCTTCGAGCGCGAGCTGCGCGCGCTTGTTCGGCACTTTGGGGCCGGCGAAGCTGAACTCACCCGCGAGGCGCGCGAGCGACAGCAGCTTCTCGTCCAGATCGATCACCACGGGCGTGGCGAGCTTGCCCTCGACCGCCAGCTCGCTTTGCTTGTACTGCAGATCGGTCGCCGCCTGCTCGAAGCGGATGACGTTGCCTTCGGCCTGCACCGGCGACAGGCGCACATCCGCCGTCACTGCGCGATCGGCCTGCGCGTATTTGAGCCTGCCCGAGATCGGCTTGCTCTCGGCGCGCTCCGGCGAGATGTAGAGCTTGGTAATACTGAACTGCGCATCCAGCATCTTGCCCGACTGCGCGCTCGCCTCGATGCCGCTCAGGTCGATGCGTTGCGCCGCGGCGTCGAAGCCGGCGATGTCGCCCTTGACGTGCAACTGCAGCGGCCCCACCGCTTCGGCATCGCCTTGCGCCTTGAATTCAAGGTTGGAAAGCTGGCCGGCGCGCTTGTCCAGATCGAAGCGGTAACCGGCCTGCAGCGCGAGCTGCAACGCGAGCTTGGGCTGCTCGCCCGCCACATGCGCCGAAAAGTCGAGCTTGCCGGGCACGCCGCTGGCGATGCGGCCGGTCATGAGATTGATGTTCGAAGCGCGCAGCCGCGTGCCGTTCGTCTCGTCCGTCCAGCTCACGTTGGCGTTCTGCAGCGCGATGCCGCCGATGTCGATCGCAGGCAGCTGAGCCGCCTTCTCGCTGTCGGATTTCGGCGCCGGCTTCTTCTCCGCCTCCGGCTCGCCGCCCAGCAGGTCGTCGAAGTTCGTGCGGCCGTCGCGGTACTTGACCAGATCCGCCTGCAGACCGGTCAGCGTCACTTCGTCGACGATGATCTGCTTGGAGAGCAGCGGCAGCAGCGCCAGCGCGACGCGCGCCTCCTCGATGCGCGCGAAGTTCGCATCGCTGTTCGGCGCGGACAGCGCCAGCCCCTCGACCGCCGCGCCGATCTTGGGGAAGAAGCGCAGCTCGATGTCGCCGTCGACGGTCAGGGTGCGGCCCGTGCGCTCCTTGACCATCTGGATCAATTGCGGCTTGTAGCTGTTGGGATCGAAGGTGGCCGCCACATAGGCCACGATCGCGACGAGCACCACCAACAACGCCAGCAACGCCCAACCGATCCATTTCAATATCTTCATGCGTTTTCCTTGCTCTCGTTGGCGACCCCGAACGGCACGTGTCCCGTCGCGACGTGCAGCCGCGCCGATTCGCAATGGCCGCGCTGGTCATCGAAGAAGATGTCCGCACCGAAGGCACGGAGGAACTTGCCCTTCTCCAGTCCGCCGAGGAAGAGCGCCTCGTCGATGCGAATGTCCCAGGCGCGCAGCGTCCGCACCACCCGCTCGTGCGCGGGCGCGCTGCGCGCGGTGACGAGCGCCGTTCGGATGGGCGAGGCGTCCGGCGGGTACTCGGACTGGATGCGGTGCAAGGCGGCGAGGAAGTTCTTGAACGGCCCGCCGGACAGCGGCTCGCGCGCGGCGGATACCTCGTTCTCGTGGAAGCGCTCCAGCCCGTCGCGTTTGTAGACCCGTTCGGCCTCGTCGGAGAAGATCACCGCGTCGCCGTCGAAAGCGATGCGCAGCTGGCCGCTCTTTTCCAGGTTGGGGCCGAGGTTGGCAGGCAGGATGGTCGCCGCCGCATGCCCGGCCTCGAGCGCCTTGCGCACGTCCTGCGGATTCGCGGACAGGAACAGATCGGCGTTGAAGGCCGGTACGTAGGGATAGGTGCTCTCTCCGCCTGTGAAGGCCGCGCGGGTGATGTCGAGCTTGTAGTGCTCGATGGAGTTCATCACCCGCAGTCCCGTGTCCGCGGTATTGCGCGACAGCAGGATCACTTCGACGCGCGGCCGCTTCGGCGGCAGTTCGTTGAGCGCCAGCAGCTTTTTCACCAGCGGAAAGGCGATGCCCGGCGCCAGCACCTCGTCCTCGCGCTCGCGCTGATATTGGTAATAGGCCTCCAGCCCCTGCTCCTCGAAGACGCGGTTGCTCTCTTCCAGATCGAAGAGCGCGCGGGAGGAAATTGCGACAACCAGCTTGCCGTCGAATGTGGCGGGCATGGATTTCCGTCTGGCTCAGGTAACAGGCCGGCGCGAAGTGCGCTCCGTCCATCGCATTCTAACTCCGCGGCGCGGCGTGCTCCTCAGCCGGCCGGATGGACGGCCTCGTTGCCCCGACGGGCAAGGCCACATAGAATCACGCACTGCCATGCGGGTGTAGTTCAATGGTAGAACCTCAGCTTCCCAAGCTGATGACGTGGGTTCGATTCCCATCACCCGCTCCAGATACGTAGGCAGCCTCGACGAGGCTGCCTACGTATCTGGGATGGTCGACGGGTGAAGTACCCGCTGGTTCGACAACCGGATGTCCGGGGACATCCGGTTGGACGCCGGGGGCTTCAGCATCCGGCGGCCCGAGCAGCCTTGGCTGCGAGGGATGAGCGGATCGCCCTAAGCGAGACGCTCACATTCCCATCACCCGCTCCAGATTACGCAGGCCGCCTCGACGAGGCGGCTTTTTTGTCGGCGCATGCGGCGAATCGAGCGCCGCGGGTTTCATGCCCGCACATCCGGGCCGGGCGCTTCATCGCCGGCCTGCCGACTTTCCTCTTCAGGGCGCCGTCTCGGCGAAGGCCTCTACCAGAAAGTCGATCATGGCCCGCACTTTGGCCGGCGGCCGCCGGTCGGGCGGATAGAGCGCGTGAATGCCGCCCAGTCCGACGGCGGGCTTGTCGAGTTCCAGCGCCACCAGCTCGCCGCGTTCGAGCGCCTCGCGGACGATGAAGTGCGGCTGATAGATGATGCCCTGCCCGGCAATCGCTGCCGCCAGCAGCGCATCGCCGCTGTTGGCGAGCAGGTCGCCGCGCACCGGTACGCGGAACTCCCCCTTGGAACCGAAAGCCCAGTACCCGTCGTTCTGCGTCACCGACAGCGTATAGCTCAGACAGTTGTGCTGCGAAAGCTCGGCGACGCGCCGCGGCACGCCGCGGCGGTCAAGATAGGCCGGCGCGGCGCACACGACCATGGCGCTGTCGCCCAGGCGGCGCGCCGCGAGGGGGCTGTCCTGCAGCCGGCCGATGCGGATCGCCAGATCCCAGTTACCCGCGATCAGATCGAGCTGGGCGTCGCTGAGCCCCAGCTCCACCTGGACCTCGGGATGCCGGCGGCAGAAACCGGGGATCAGCGGCGCGATGTAACGGTTGCCGAAGGACACCGGCACGGTCATGCGCAACAGCCCGGTGGCCTTGAGGCGCTGCGAGGCAATGGCGGCCTCGATCTCGTCGATGTCCGCCAGGATGCGCTGGCAGGCCTCCAGGTAGCTCGCGCCCGCCTCGGTCAGGTGCAGGCGGCGGGTGCTGCGGTGGAAGAGCTTCGCACCCAGATGCGCTTCCAGCGCGTTGACGTGCTTGGTGGCCATGGCCGGCGACAGGCCCAGGTGGCGCGCCGCCGCCGACAGGCTGCCGTCCAGGGCGGCCCGTACGAACACCCGCATGCTCGTGACCCGGTCCACGATTTCCTACCAATAGTACGAACTGTTGACCAAGTTTAGCCGGTTCTCATCGGCTCGGTAGATAGATAGAGTGGTGGTGTCTCGATCAACCCGGAGCCGCCATGTCCCGCGCGTCGCCCCGCATGCCCGTGTATTACATCCCGCACGGCGCCGGCCCCTGTTTCTTCATGGACTGGAACCCGCCGGACACCTGGGACCGGATGGCCGCCTTCCTTAGAGGTCTCCGGACCCGGCTGCCCGCCCGCCCCCGCGCCATCGTGGTGGTCTCGGCCCACTGGCTCGCGCCGCAGTTCCGCCTCACCGGCCATGCCCGGCCGCCGCTGATCTACGACTACTACGGCTTCCCGCCGCACACCTACGAGCTCACCTATCCCGCGCCGGGCCATCCCGCGCTCGCGGAACAGGCGGCGAAGCTGCTCGAGCAGCGCGGGCTGGAAGCCGCCGTCGATCCGCACCGCGGCCTCGACCACGGCGCGTTCATTCCGCTGAAGCTGATGTTCCCGCAGGCGGACGTGCCCGTGATCCAGCTCTCGCTGCGGCGCGATCTGGCGCCGCGCATCCACCTGGATGCCGGCCGCGCCCTGGCGTCGTTGCGCGACAAAGGCGTGCTGATCGTGGGCAGCGGCATGAGCTTCCACAACATGCGCGGCTACGGCGATCCGCGCTACACGCCCGTCTCGGCGGCGTTCGATACTTGGCTCACCGCTGCAGTCGAGAGCCCGCCGCCGGAACGCGATTTCCTGCTGGAGCACTGGGCCCGCGCGCCGCAGGCGCAGCTTTGCCATCCGCCCGGCGCGGAGGAACATCTCGTTCCGCTCCTGGTCGCGGCCGGCGCCGCCGGCGATTGCGCGGGCGAACGGGTGTACTCGGAACGCATTCTGGAGACCACGATCTCGGCTTACCGCTTCGGCTGAACCGCAGCCGGACACGCGCTGCGCGCGCACGGAGCGGGAAAGGCGCTTGCACTGTCTACAACATGGCAGCGCCCGGGGCACCCCGCAGCGCGGGCGGACACTGCGCCGGGTCAAGGCGGCGGGCGCACGCCGGGTGCTATCATCGGCATCCGACTTTGCGGTCTCGATCATCCACAGCAATGATTCAGCTTTCCGTGAACGGTGAGCCGAAGCAGGTTCCCGCACCCATCAGCGTGGCGGGCTTGCTCGACGTACTGGCGTTGACGGGCAAGAAGGTCGCGGTCGAGCGCAACGGCGAGATCGTGCCGCGCAGCCGCTACGCCGACACACCGCTGGCGGACGGCGACCGCCTCGAGATCGTCGTCGCCGTCGGCGGCGGTTAACCACAATCGGATTTACCCATGAACGCTTCGCATTCCTCGGCTCAACTCGGCGACGACCCGTTCGTCATCGCGGGCAAGACCTATCGTTCGCGCCTGCTGATCGGCACGGGCAAGTACAAGGATTTCGACGAAACGCGCCGCGCGGTCGAAGCGAGCGGCGCGGAGATCGTCACGGTGGCGATCCGCCGCACCAATATCGGCCAGCACGCCGACCAGCCTTCGCTGCTGGAAGTGTTGCCGCCGTCGAAGTACACCTACCTGCCCAACACCGCCGGCTGCTACACCGCCGAAGACGCGGTACGCACGCTGCGCCTTGCGCGGGAACTGCTCGACGGCCATGCGCTCGTCAAGCTCGAGGTGCTGGGCGATCCGCACACCCTGTACCCGAACGTACTGGAGACCCTGAAAGCCGCCGAAACGCTGGTGAAGGAAGGCTTCCAGGTCATGGTGTACACCAACGACGATCCCATCATCGCCCGGCAGCTCGAAGAGATCGGCTGCGTGGCGATCATGCCGCTCGCCTCGCTGATCGGCTCCGGCATGGGCATCCTCAATCCCTGGAACCTGAAGCTGATCATCGAACAGGCGAAGGTGCCGGTGATCGTCGATGCCGGCGTGGGGACGGCCTCGGACGCCGCCATCGCGCTGGAACTGGGTTGCGCCGGCGTGCTCATGAACACCGCCATCGCCGAGGCCAAGGACCCGGTGCTGATGGCCAGCGCCATGCGCAAGGCGGTCGAAGCCGGCCGGGAAGCGTTCCGCGCCGGACGCATGCCGAAGAAGTTCTACACCGCCTCGCCCAGCTCGCCCACGGCGGGCATGATCGCGCCGACGCGCTGACCGAAAGAA
>QGUL01000473.1 GCA_003242425.1 Pseudomonadota bacterium
GCGTCCCCCCCCGGGGCAAGACCCCGACCTGCCTCTACATGGCCATGCAGATGGGCGTCAAGGCGGCGAACTACCCGCTCGTGCCCGAGGACTTCGAGCGCGGCACGCTGCCGCCGTGCCTCGAACCGCATCTGGGCAAGCTCTACGGGCTGAGCATCGACCCGGAGCGCCTCGCGCGCATCCGCAACGAACGGCGGCCGGGCAGCCGCTATGCCGATCTGGAGAACTGCCGCTACGAGGTGGCCCAGGCCGAGCGGCTGATGCAGAAATACGGCGTGCGCTGGCTCAATTCGACCGCGCGCTCCGTCGAGGAGATCGCCACCAAGATCCTGGAGGACGCGAAGCTGGAGCGGCGCGTCTACTGACGCTGCCGCACCTGTTCGTACAGGCAGATGGCCGCCGCGGCGGCGACGTTGAGCGATTCGGTTCCGCCCGGCATGGGGATGCGCACGCGCGCTGGTGGCTTGCGTGGCAAGCGTCGGTGCTACACCCGCGCCTTCGTTGCCGAAAATCCAGGCCGTCGGCTGGCGCAGATCGAGGTCGTAGAGACTGCGCTCGGCCTTCACATCGGTGACCACCACCATGCCCTGGAAGCGTCGCGCGACCTCGTTCAGATCCGCCTCGTCGTAGAGGCGCAGACGGAAATGCGCGCCCATGCCGGCGCGCAGCACCTTGGCCGACCAGACGAAGGCGCAGCCCTTCGACAGGCAGACGTTGCGCACGCCCGCCGCCGCGGCGGTGCGCAGGATCGAGCCGACGTTGCCTGCGTCCTGCAGGTTTTCCAGGAGCACGCAATGTTCGTTCGCGGGCGGCGCGCCCTCGGGCTCCTGCGTGGGAATGAGCGCCAGGATACCGGCCGGCGTGACGACGAAGGCGATGTGCTCGAACAGCCGGTCGGCGAACACGACTTTGGACTCGGCCGGCGTGCCTTCGAACAGCCGCGCGATCTCCGGTTTGCGCAGCCCGCTTTCGCTGGCGATCAGCGCGCTCGCCACGCCGCCGCTTGCGGCATAGGCCTCGATGAGATGCGGCCCGTCGAGCAAAGCCTGGCGGCTCGCGCGGCGCTCGCGCGCGGAATTGCTCAGCTTGACGAGCGTCTTGAACAGCGGGTTGTCGCGCGACTGGATGTATTTCAGCGCCATGCTTCAGAAGAGCTCGACCTGTTGCGGCTCCTCGCCGCAGAGTACGCGCACCGGCGCGAAGCTGCGCCGGTGCAGCTCGCACGGTCCGTAACGCCGCAGCAATTCGAGATGCTCGGGCGTCGCGTAGCCCTTGTGCTGCGCGAACCCGTAATGCGGATAGCGCTCGTGCCACTGCAGCATTTCGGCATCGCGCGTGGTCTTGGCGAGGATCGAGGCCGCGGCGATGCAGCGCACCTTGGCGTCGCCGCCGACGATGGCGCGCACGGGATAGCTGAGTTTGGGACAGCGGTTGCCGTCGACCAGCACTTCGTGCGGCGCCACGCGAAGCGCCTGCACCGCGCGCTGCATGGCCAGCATCGTCGCCCAGTAGATGTTGAGGCGGTCGATCTCCTCCACCGTCGCGGAGGCCACCGCCCAGGCGAGGGCGCGTTCCTTGATGCGAGCCGCGAGCTTCTCGCGCTCGCGTTCGGTCAACTGCTTGGAATCGTCGATGCCGTTGATACGCCGGGCCGGATCGAGGATCACCGCAGCCGCGTAGACCGGGCCTGCGAGCGGCCCCCTGCCCGCCTCGTCCACGCCGCAGACGAGCTCGACGGCGCTCATGCCGCAGCCTCCGCCGCCCGGTCGATGAGCGGCGCGAGCGCCTCGGCGGCCCGTTCGGCCGCGCCGCGCCGCATGAGGGTGTGCA
>QGUL01000474.1 GCA_003242425.1 Pseudomonadota bacterium
GGGGCGTTTGCCGCCAGGTTCATGGAGGGTTTCTTCACCCGGCCCGCTGACTGGTTGAGCAGGATCCTCCCGGTCGCGGTGGAGCCGGTGAAGCTGAACTTGCGCACCAGCGGGTTGGTGGTCATCTCTTCGCCGATCGGCTGGGCGTCGCCCGTCACGACGCTGAACACGCCTTTGGGCACACCCGCCCGTTCGGCCAGCTCCGCGAGCGCGAGCGCCGAGAACGGCGTCTGCGGCGCGGGTTTCACCACCATGGTGCAGCCGGCGGCGAGCGCCGGCGCGGCCTTGCGCGTGATCATGGCGGAAGGGAAGTTCCAGGGCGTGATGGCGGCGCACACGCCCACCGGCTGGCGCAGCACCACGATGCGGCGGTTGCCCTGCGTGGCGGGAATGGTTTCGCCGTAGACGCGCTTGGCTTCCTCTGCGAACCATTCGATGAACGCGGCGGCGTACTGGATCTCGCCGCGCGCCTCGACGAGCGGCTTGCCCTGCTCGGCCGTCATCAGCACGGCGAGGTCTTCCAGATGCGCCAGCATCAGCTCGTACCACTTGCGCAGAATGGCAGCGCGCTCCTTCGCTGTCTTGGCGCGCCAGGCCGGCCAGGCGGCGTTGGCGGCTTCGATCGCTGCGCGCGTCTCGGCCGCGCCCATATTGGGCACGCTGCCGATGATTTCGCCGGTGGCGGGGTTGCGCACCTCCAGCCGGCGGCCGTCGGCGGCGTCGCGCCATTCGCCGTCGATGTAGCAGCGGGTACGGTAGAGCCGGGTGTCCTTGAGCGGGTAGGGAAAAGCGAAATCGGGTGCGTTCATAACTTCTCCGCGGGTGGGCGATTCGAAGAGCGGAATCTATACTGCCAACCTTACTCGATCGCGATGTGATGCAAATGAATATGAGTCTGCATCGGGCGCTGGCGTTCCTCGAAGCGGGCGACTGGCAGGCTGCCCATGCCATCGTGCAGCGGATCGACGGTCCGCTCGCCGCCTGGGCGCACGGCATCGTGCACATCCTCGAGGGCGATTACGCCAACGCGCACTACTGGTACGGCCGCGCCGCCAGGACGTATCCGGGGCCCGACAGTGTCCGGGCGGAGATCGCCGCGCTGAAGGCGGCGCTCGCTAGCGCGCCGGACGCAGAGTGACCAGCACCACGCCCAATACCACCAGCGCCGCGCCGAAAATCTGCCTGCCGGTCATGATCTCCTCCAGTCCCAGATAGCCGAGCACCATGGCGCTCACCGGGCCGAGCGCGCCCATGATCGCCACGGTGTTCGCGCCGAGCCGCTTCAACGCTTCGGCGATGGCGAAAATGGGCAGCACGGTCGACACCGTCGCGATCACGAAGGAAATCCAGTACACCTCGGCGGGAATGCGCAACGCATCCAGCGGCCGCAGCACGAAGAACTGCAGGATGCAGCAGAAGCTCGACACCAGCAGCGCGTAGGCGGCGAAGCGCATTGAGCCCACGCGCTGGATGACCTGCGTGCCCACGAACAGGTACACCGCATAGCTCACCGCGCTGCCGAAGGACATCGCCGCGCCGAGGGCGAGGAATTCGTGCTGGCCTTCGACGGTGCTGAGCAGCATCACCGCGAGGCCGGCGTAGGTGAGGATGAGCGCCAGCACTTCCATCACCCGCGGCGTCTTGTGCAGGAAGAACATGCCGAGCACCACGACCACGGTCGGGTAGGTGAAGTGGATCAGCCGCGAAAGCCCCGCCGTGATGAACTGCAGACTGGGGAAGTGGAGAAAGCTGGCAAGGAGGTGCCCCCTGTCTTTATTACAAATTTCCGAGCCACAGAAATTAGGGAAAATCCGGAAG
>QGUL01000475.1 GCA_003242425.1 Pseudomonadota bacterium
GGTCAACACCGTCAAAGGCTACGCGCAGCACGAGCAGCAGGTGCTGACCGAAGTCACCGAGGCGCGGGCGCGCGTGGGCAGCATCCAGGCGACGCCCGAGCTGGTGGACGATCCCGAGGCCTTCGCGCGTTTCCAGGCCGCGCAATCGAACCTCACCTCGGCGCTGTCGCGCCTGCTGGTGGTGGCGGAGAACTATCCGCAACTGAAGGCCGACCAGAACTTCCGTGACCTGCAGGCGCAACTGGAAGGCACGGAGAACCGCATCGCCGTGGCGCGCAACCGCTACATCCAGGCGGTGCAGGCCTACAACACGCTCACACGGCGCTTCCCGACCAACCTCACCGCCATGCTGTTCGGCTACAAGGTGAAACCGAACTTCAGCGTCGAGAACGAACGCGAGATCGCCAAGCCGCCGGTGGTGGACTTCGGCAGCGCGCAGCCTGCCGCACCCGCGCCGGCGCGATAAGCGGCCATGGCGGCCTTCGGCCGATTCCTCCTTTTGCTGCTCTTCGTCTGCGTGCATGCGCAGGCGCAGGAGCAGCCCGTGCCCACGCTGCAGAGTCCCGTCACCGACTTCACCGGCACGCTCAGCGCCGAACAGCGCGCGTCGCTCGAACGGATGCTGCTCGACTTCGAACAGCGCAAGGGCAGCCAGATCGCGGTGCTGATCGTCGCCACCACGCAGCCGGAGACCATCGAGCAGTATTCCATCCGCGTGGTCGATCACAACAAGATCGGGCGCGCGAAATTCGACGACGGCATCCTCATCCTGCTCGCCATGCAGGACCGCGCGGCGCGCATCGAGGTCGGTCGCGGACTGGAAGGCGCGATTCCGGACGTCGTCGCTTCGCGCATCATCCGCCAGATCATGACGCCGCGCTTCCAGCAGGGCGATTTCTACGGCGGCCTGGTCGATGCGGCACGCATCCTCATGCAGGCCATCGAGGGCGAGCAGTTGCCTGAGGCAGTGCGCCAGCAGACGCCGGCGCCGGATTACGAATCGCTGTTCGTTCTGCTGCTGATGTTCACCATCGTCGGCGGCGGTGTGCTGGCCGCGATCTTCGGCAAGCTGTTCGGTTCCATGCTGACGGGCGGCATCGCCGGCGTGATCGCCTGGCTGATCGCCGGTTCGCTCGTCACCGGCATCCTGGCCGGGATCTTCGCTTTCGTCTTCGCGCTCAGCATGGGCAGCGCGCGCCACTTCGGCCGCGGCGGCTACTACGGTGGCTGGCCCGGCGGCGGTGGCGGCTTCGGCGGTGGCGGCTGGTCGGGCGGCGGTGGCGGCTTCGGCGGCGGCGGCGCTTCGGGACGGTGGTGAGCGCAATGGCCGGTCTCGTCCGTTTCCTCCGCCATCTCTGCGCCGACGGGCGTGCCGTGCGGCGCGCTTTCCCCGAGCGCAGCCTGCGCGCGATCGAGGATGCCATCGCCGCCGAAGAACGCCGCCACGAAGGCGAGCTGCGTTTCGTGGTGGAGGAGGCGCTGCCGCTGCGCGCGCTTCTGGCCGGCATGAGCGCCCACGAGCGCGCGATCGAGCTCTTCAGCGAATTGCGCGTCTGGGATACCGAGCAGAACTGCGGCGTGCTGATCTATCTCTTGCTGATCGACCACCGCGTGGAAATCGTGGCCGACCGCGGCATCCACCGCAAAGTCGGCCAGACGGCGTGGGAATCGATCTGCGGCGCGATGCAGCGCGAATTCGCCGCCGGCCGCTTCGAGCACGGCGCGCTTTTCGCCGTCCGGGGGATCAGCGATCTGCTGGGGGGCACCTTTCCCCCCGCGGGGACGCGGGGCGTTGAAAGGGCAAACCGGCCCTGGGGG
>QGUL01000107.1 GCA_003242425.1 Pseudomonadota bacterium
AAAAAAGGGGGTGGCGAAAGCGGAGAAACCCCACAGGCGCTCATGAAGGCGGCGGGCTTCCTGGCCAAGCAGTAAGCTCGTGAAAGCATGCCGGTCCGCAAAGGACCGGCATACGGTAGTACTTCTGCCGCGGCCGGGGGGGCCGCGGCTTTTTACAAGCCTCAGGATTCACATCATGCATGAGTCGAATGATCGTCCTCTTCTGACGACGCGCGCGGCCGAGTTGCTCGTAAGCGCGTTCTTCATCATTTTGGCCTCCATCACCCTGTGGGATTCGTTGAAGCTCGGTGCGGGGTGGGGTGACTTCGGGCCGGAATCGGGGTACTTCCCGTTCTACACGTCCCTGTTCGTCATCCTGGCGTCCATTGGGATTTTCTTGATCGGATTGCGTGACAAGAAAGCCGCCGCCGAGACCTTCGTGTCGGTCCAACAGTTCAAGCTGGTGCTGAAGGTGCTGGTCCCGTCCATCATCTATGTGGCGCTGGTTCCCCTCATCGGAATCTACGTGTCGATGATCCTGTTCATCGGGTTCTTCATGATGTGGATCGGGAAATACAACATCATCAAGGCCGGCGCCGTCAGCATCGGCGTGACAGCCGTCTTGTATCCGACGTTTGAGATCTGGTTCCGCGTTCCGCTGCCGAAAGGTCCGCTGGAAGCAATGCTGGGGCTGAACTAATAGAAAAGGGTTTTTCGGGAGAGCTTCCGTGGAAGAGCTAGGACTGTTATTCCAAGGTTTCGGCGTCGTCATTTCGCCGTTTAACTTGATGCTGATGGTCATCGGGATTGTTCTCGGTGTGCTCATCGGCGTGTTGCCGGGCTTGGGCGGCGCGAACGGTATTGCCATTCTGCTGCCGTTGACCTTCACCATGCCGCCGACCTCGGCGATCATCATGCTGTCGTGCATCTACTGGGGTGCGTTGTTCGGCGGGGCGATGACCTCCATCCTGTTCAACATCCCCGGCGAGCCCTGGTCGGTGGCGACGACCTTCGACGGTTATCCGCTGGCCCAGAAGGGCAACCCCGGCGGTGCGTTGACGGCCGCGTTCACGTCCTCGTTCGTGGGCGCGATCGTGGCGGTGATTCTCATCACCTTCCTGTCGCCCATCATCGCCGAGTTCGCGCTGAGCTTCGGTCCGCCCGAGTTCTTCTCGGTGTACCTGCTCACCTTCTGCGCGTTCGTGGGCATGGCCAAGGGCGCGGCGCTGAAGACCATCGTCGCCATGATGGTCGGCTTCACGCTGTCGGCTGTCGGCATGGACACCGTGACCGGTCAGCTGCGTCTGACCTTCGGCTTCACCGACCTGCTCAAGGGCTTCGACTTCCTGATCGCGGTGATCGGCCTGTTCGGTATCGGCGAGATCCTGCTGACGATGGAAGAGGGCCTCGAGTTCAAGGGCGCCAAGGCCAAGATCGACCTGAAGATCGTGCTGAACACCTGGAAGCAGCTGCCGCAGTACTGGGGGACCTTCCTGCGCGGTTCGGCCGTGGGCTGCTTCATGGGGATTGTGCCCGGCGGTGCGACGCCCGCGTCCTTCATGAGCTATGGCGTGGCCAAGCGCTTCGCCAAGAACCCGGACAACTTCGGCAAGGGCGAGATGGAAGGTATCGTGGCGCCGGAAACCGCGGCGCACGCTGCCGGTACCTCCGCGCTGCTGCCGATGATCACCCTCGGCGTGCCGGGTTCGCCCACCGCGGCGGTGCTGCTCGGCGGTCTGCTGATCTGGGGTCTGCAGCCCGGTCCGCTGCTCTTCCAGGAGCAGGCCGACTTCGTGTGGGGTCTGATCGCCTCCATGTACCTCGGTAACGTGGTCGGTCTGATCATCGTGCTGACCTGCGTGCCGTTCTTCGCGGCGATCCTGCGGATCCCGTTCGCGATCATCGCGCCGATCATCCTGGCGGTCTGCTCGATCGGTGCCTACACCGTGGCGAACTCGGTCTTCGACATCTATATGATGGTCGTCTTCGGGGTCTTCGGTTACCTGCTGCGCAAGCTGAACTACCCGCTGGCGCCGCTGGTTCTGGCGATCGTGCTGGGCAACCGCGCCGAAGACGCGTTCCGCCAGTCCATGCTCTACTCGCAGGGCGAGCTGTCGATCTTCTTCTCGAACTACCTGGTCGGCAGCATCACGGCGCTGTCGCTGTTCCTGCTGTTCCTGCCGATGGTGCAGGGCTTCATCGCCAAGCTGCGGAAGCCTGCGGCAGCCTAAGCGCCACCAGCCCGGCATTGCCGGGCGCCCAACTGAAACGGCCCTCCGGTTGGAGGGCCGTTTTTTTTGCCGCGACGCGTGCAGATTGCGCGTGTGGCGGGACCGTAGGCACGTACAGGCGCCTCAGGCGATGGAATGCTTCTGTTTCAGGCGGGACAGCGTTTCAGGGGTGAGATTGAGGTAGGAGGCCAATTCCTTGTTCGGGATGCGGCCGATCAGGTGGCGGTGCTTGCGCTGGAAGCGAGCCAGACGGCCGGGCGCATCGAGCAGGTGCAGGGTGATGGTATGCGCCATGACTTCCGACATCAGGTGCATGACCTCGTACTCGAAGCGGGCTTTAACGTCCGGATGCCGGTCGAGGAACTCCACCCAGCTCTGCATGCTCAATTTCGCCATCCGGACCTTGGTGACGGCAACGATGCTGTAGGGGACGGGGGTCTTGAGCCGCCAGGCCGCATAGGAGGTGTCCATGTCGCTTTCGGCGGCGAAGCGGAGGATCATCTCTTTGCCCTCGGCGTTGCTGACGACGCGCTTGAGGATGCCCTCCAGGATGAAGAACTGTTCCATCTGGTGCCCGCCCTGATGGACCAGCAGATCGCCCTTGCGGTACTCGACGATCTCCAGCCGGGGCTCGAGATCGTCCCACGCCTCCTGTGACATGCCGCCGAGGATCAAGTTATTCTTGAGTTCCAGGCGGATGGTGTTGCGCAGTGGGTGAGTCGCGATACTAGACATGCGATTACAGTCACGGGATACAGCAACGGGCTCGCATACCGCCCAAAACGCTCAATTAGAGCCGTAATCCTTGACCTCAGTCAAGGTTGATCGGCCCTTGCATTGCCTATGCTAGGCTACGTTTTTACCGAACCTTCTGGCTCTGCTGTGGTGCAGGATTTCCCGCCGCCAGCAGGGCAATTAGCCCCAAATAGGAGAATTCCATGGGTACCGTTGAACCCCAAGTCGCCACCGCAAGCGACGCGCAGCAATCACAAGAGATCGACGGCTTTCATCTGGTCATTGAGGCCCTGAAGCTCAACGGGATCAACACGATCTACGGCCTGCCGGGGATTCCCATCACCGACCTGGCCCGCCTGGCCCAGGCCAACGGAATGCGGGTGATCTCCTTCCGCAACGAGGTCAACGCCGGCAACGCCGCCGCGATCGCTGGCTACTTGACGGGCAAGCCTGGGATCTGCTTGACCGTGTCGGCTCCCGGCTTCCTCAACGGCCTGGTGGCGTTGGCCAACGCGACCACCAACTGCTGGCCGATGATCCTGATCAGCGGCTCCAGCGAGCGCGAGATCGTCGACCTCCAGCAGGGCGACTACGAGGAGATGGACCAGCTTGCCATCGCCAAGCCGCTCTGTAAAGCCGCTTTCCGCGTTCTGCATGCCGAGGACATCGGCGTCGGTATCGCCCGTGCCATCCGCGCCGCCTGCTCCGGCCGTCCGGGTGGCGTGTACCTGGACCTGCCTGCCCGCCTGTTCCCGCAAACCCTGCCGGAGGAAGTGGGCCGCAGCACGCTCATCAAGGTCGTCGATCCGGCGCCCGCCCAGATTCCGGCGCCCGAGGCCGTCAAGCGTGCCCTGGACCTGCTGAAGAGCGCCAAGAAGCCGCTGATCATCCTCGGCAAGGGCGCCTCCTATGCCCGCGCCGACGAGGAGATCCGCAAGCTCATCGAGAAGACCGGCATCCCCTACCTGCCGATGTCGATGGCCAAGGGCCTCCTGCCCGACGTCCACGAGCAGTCCGCCGCCGCGGCGCGTTCCTTCGTGCTGCCGAACTCGGACGTGGTCATGCTGATCGGCGCCCGTCTGAACTGGCTGCTGTCGCACGGCAAGGGCAAGACCTGGGGGGCTTCCTCGCCGAAGGAATGGGGCAAGCAGAAGTTCATTCAGATCGACATTTCGCCCACCGAAATGGACAGCAACGTGCGCATCGACGCGCCGGTGGTGGGCGACATCAAGTCCTGCGTGACCGAGCTGCTGAAGGGTATCGACGCCAACTGGCCGAAGCCGCCGCAGGAGTGGCTGGACGCGATCAAGGAGCGCAAGAGCAAGAACATCGCCAAGATGGCCGAGCTCCTGTCCCAGGATCCGCGCCCGATGAACTTCCACAGCGCCCTGAACGTGGTGCGCGACATCGTCAAGGCCAACCCGGACGCGATCTTCGTGAACGAGGGTGCCAACGCGCTCGACTTCGCCCGCGCCATCGTCGACATGTACAAGCCGCGCAAGCGTATCGACGTGGGCACCTGGGGCGTCATGGGCATCGGCATGGGCTTCTCCGTCGCCGCCGCGGTCGAGACGGGCGAGCGCGTTATCGCGGTCTGCGGTGACTCCGCGTTCGGCTTCTCCGCGCAGGAAGTGGAGACGATCTGCCGTTACAACCTGCCGGTCTGCATCGTTGTCTTCAACAACAACGGTGTGTACCGCGGTACGGACGTCAACCAGGGCGGCGGCCCCGATCCGGCGGTGACCGCGTTTGTCAAGGACGCCCGGTACGAGAAGCTGATGGAAGCTTTCGGCGGTGTGGGTGTCTACGCCACCACGCCGGCTGAGCTGCGTAAGGGGATGGAGGAGGCCCTGAAGTCGGGCAAACCGACCCTGATCAACGCCATCATCGACGAATCGGCGGGTACCGAGAGCGGTCGTATCACCCACCCCAACCCCCCCCCGGGGGGAAAAAAATAAAATAACAAAAAAACGAAAAGACGCCCCCCGCCTGCGGGGGGCGGCCGTATTCCAAATCCCCTTTGAGGAATCAAGGCAATTAAAAAAGACCTTGTAAGAATCCGAAACCTCGACAATACGCACCGTCAGGAGGGCCCGACCGCTTCGCAGCTGCTCGCGTGGATGGGCGCTGACGTCATTAAATTCGAGCCGCCCACGGGCGACATCACCCGGTCGCAGCTGCGGGACATCCCGGATGCGGACAGCCTCTACTTCACGATGCTGAACTGCAACAAGCGGTCCATCACCGTGAACATGAAGAACCCCGAGGGCAAGAAGGTCTTCGAGGAGCTGGTCAAGAAGTGCGACGTGGTCATGGAGAACTTCGGCCCCGGCGTGCTGGATCGCCTCGGCTACCCCTGGGAAAAGATTCAAGAGCTGAACCCGCGCTGCATCCTGGCTTCCATCAAGGGCTTCGGCTCGAAGGGCCCCTTCGCCAACTGCAAGGCCTACGAAAACGTCGCGCAGGCGATGGGCGGCGCCATGAGCACCACCGGTCTGAACGACGGCCCGCCCCTGGTCACCGGCGCCCAGATCGGCGACTCGGGCACCGGTCTGCACCTGGCGATCGGCATCCTGGCGGCGCTGTATCAGCGTACCCATTCCAACAAGGGCCAGTTCGTGGAAGTGGCGATGGTCGACGGCATCATGAACCTGTGCCGCGTGAAGTTCCGCGACCATCAGCGTCTGGCGCGCGGTCCGCTCACCGAGTACTCCGTGCCGACCGAAGGCCTCACCGAAGTGCCGCGTGCCGGTAACGACTCCGGCGGCGGGCAGCTCGGCAACGCCCTCAAGTGCAAGGGCGGCGGCCTGAACGACTACCTGTACATCGTGGTGCAGGAAGCCATCTGGCCGGATCTGGCCAAGCTGGTCGGCGGCGAAGAGCTCGCCAACGATCCGCGCTTCGCCACGATCGGCGAGCGCCGCAAGAACCAGAAAGAGATGTGGAAGATCCTCAACGACTTCGCATCCAAGTACACCAAGTGGGAACTCATGGAGATCTTCAACAAGATCGACGTTCCCTGCGGTCCCGTGCTCTCGACCAAGGACCTGGCCGAAAGCGAGCACGCCAAAGTGCGCGAGATGTGGGTCGAGGTGGATCACCCGGTTCGCGGCAAGTACTTCAACGTCGGTATGCCGATCAAGCTGTCCGACTCGCCGGTCGAAATCAAGCGTTCGCCGCTGCTTGGCGAGCACACTGAAGAGATCCTGCGCGAAGTCTGCGGCTTCGATCAGGCCACTATCGAATCGATGAAGGCCGCCGGCGCCTTCAGCAACCCGCCCAAGAAGGCTGCCTAAGCCGCAAGGGCGTTCAAACCATCCGACTCGGCGAAAGGCGCGGGCCCTGCCCGCGCTTTTCGTTGGCCACCTGCAGTACCGGTGGCGTCAATTCCCAATAACCTGAGGTAAGGCTCATGCGTATCGTAATCATCGGACAACAGGACTTCGGCAAAGCCGTGCTCGAAGCTTTCCTGGCCCGCGGCGATGAAGTCGCCGCCGTGTTCTGCGCGCCCGAGAAGGAAGGCGCGAAGGCTGACGCGCTGAAGACCGCAGCGCTGGAGAAAGGTCTGAAGGTCTATCAAC
>QGUL01000476.1 GCA_003242425.1 Pseudomonadota bacterium
GTATGGGTTCACCAGCCAGGGATCGATGCCGATGAGCTCGGCAAACTCCTGCGCCACGCGGTCGTAGGCGGCGAAGTGCCGCGACTTGCGGCGCGTGGCCCAGCCGGCATGCAGGGGCGGCAGCACGAACTGTTCGTCGAGGCCGCGCAGGATCTCCGGCACGCCCGCGGAAAGGTCGTTGTTCAGCAGGATGGTGCAGGGATCGAAATCCGCCAGCCCGAGGCGGCTGCCGCGGCGCACCAGCGGTTCCAGCAGCAGCGGCGGATGATCCGGCACCTCGACCTTCGTCGGCCGGTCGATGTCGGGCAGCAGGCTGCCGATGCGGACGTTGAGCCCGGCCTGGCGGAAGATCGTCTGCAGACGCACGACGTTCTGCAGGTAGAACACGTTGCGGGTGTGGTTCTCCGGGATCAGCAGCAGATTGCGCGCGTTGGGGCAGATCTTCTCGATCGCCGCCATCGCCGCCTGCACACACAGCGGCATGAACTGCGGATTGAGGTTGTTGAAGCCGCCGGGGAAGAGATTGGTGTCGACCGGCGCCAGCTTGAAACCGCTGTTGCGCAGGTCGACCGAACCGTAGATGGGCGGCTCGTGCTCCTGCCACTGGCCGCGCAGCCAGTGCTCGATCGTGGCGCTCGCCGACAGGATTCGCGCCTCCAGCTCGGCAAGAGGACCGGTAAGAGCGGTCGTCAGATGTGGAACCATGCTTTTGTCTAGTACCGGTTGAAAGGACGGCGCGAGGTCCGCGGACGATTCTAGCCCAGCCCGGCGGCGGGCCGTCCAATTTCGCGCCCCGCGCCGCGTATCCGTTACGGGTGTAGATGGCAAACGGGGCAGCCTCAAGCTGCCCCGTCGGAATGGAAAGTTTGAGGCGCCGGTTTACTTGGCGGCGTTGACCATGTAATCGACAGCCGCTTTCACTGCGTCGTCCGCCAGCGAGGGGTTGCCGCCTTTGGGCGGCATGGCGTTCAGACCCTTCAGCGCGGAGGTGTACAGGGCGTCCTTGCCTTTGGCGATACGCGGCGCCCACGCGCCCTTGTCGCCGAACTTCGGCGCACCGGCGACGCCGGTGCCGTGGCAGGCCGCGCAGGCCTGGTTGTAGACCGCATCGCCGGAGGCGACTTCCGTCGTGCCGCCGGCCGCCGCGCCCGGCGCCCCGCCGGCGGCCTCGGCGCTGATGGCCACGTCGGCCACCGGCCGGATCCGCTCGGCAACCGCCTCAGGATCCAGCGCCTTCGCGCTGGGCGCCTTGCTGCTGGTGACGAGCTGGGTCAGCAGGATGATGCCGACCACGGGTATGAGGAAGGCCAGCACGACCACGACGATAAGTTGCTTCGGCGTCTTGATCGGCGAGGAGTGAGCGTGGGAGGAGCCTTCATCCTTCATGATGCGGAACCTTTGGCGGTAGTTGTTCTTCGATCAGGCGGACGTCACGGCGGACGCGCCGAGGCAGAACGCAAGGCGCGGATTATAGCGGCAAGGGGCAGACCGGCAAAGCCGGCGGCGCTTTGCGCTACAATCACACCCGTTCACGCGCCCGTAGCTCAGTTGGATAGAGTGTTGGTTTCCGAAGCCAAAGGTCACAGGTTCGAATCCTGTCGGGCGCGCCACCTCGATCATCCCCATTCCCGTCCTGCAAGCTGTCCGAATCCGTTCGTGCCTGGAACAGGACCGGGCGCCGTTCGAATCGCAATGCGGGAGGATGGCCCGCGCCTTGGGCGCGGAGTGTTTCTACGGCGGTTTTCGCGCGGCGGGGTTTTCCAACCCACGCCCGCTGTTCTACCTGTAAAAGGGGCTTTGCCTCGCT
>QGUL01000108.1 GCA_003242425.1 Pseudomonadota bacterium
CATCGTGCACGGCAAGGGACTGGGTTCGAAGAACCGTGAACCCGTATTGAAGGGTCGGGTGCGGGCCTGGCTGGCGCGCCGCGCCGAGGTGCTCGCCTACTGCGAGCCGCCGGAAGCGCAGGGCGGCAGCGGCGCGCTGCTGGTCCTGCTGAAAGGTTAGCGCCGGGCGTGCGCCCGGGCGCGGCGGTCAGATCGCCGCCTCGTTGGTCTCGCCGGTGCGGATGCGCACCACCTGTTCGACGTTCATCACGAAGATCTTGCCGTCGCCGATCTTGCCGGTGCGCGCGGCCTTGATGATGGCGTCGATGGCGTTGTCGAGCATCTCGTCGGTCACCACCACTTCGATTTTGACCTTGGGCAGGAAGTCGACCACGTATTCGGCGCCGCGGTAGAGTTCGGTATGCCCCTTCTGTCGACCGAAGCCTTTGACTTCCGTGACCGTCAAACCCGTCACGCCGACTTCGGCGAGCGCCTCGCGCACCTCGTCCAGCTTGAACGGTTTGACCACTGCCTCGATCTTCTTCATGCCTTCCTCGCTGATAGCTGATCTGCCGGCGCAGTATAAACAACATGGCGAATGAGCCCCAAGGCAGCGCGACCGGCCGCCGACCTGAGGCACCGGCCGCGCTCGAGGTCTGCGAGGACCTAAGCAAGATCGACGCCGCGCAATGGAACGCGCTCGCCGGTCCGCAACCCTTTTTGCGGCACGAGTTCCTGCACGCGCTGCACCAGACCGGCTGCGCCGCGCCCGAGACGGGCTGGCTGCCGCAATACCTCGTCGCCCGCCGCAGCGGGCGGCTCGTGGCCGCGCTGCCGCTCTACCTCAAGACCCATTCCTACGGCGAATACGTCTTCGACTGGGCCTGGGCGGACGCCTACGAGCGCTGCGGCTATGCCTACTATCCCAAGCTCGTGTCGGCGGTGCCGTTCACGCCCGTCACCGGCCCGCGGCTGCTCGGCGAGGATCCCGAGGCGCGCGATGCGCTCGTCCGTGCCGCGCTGCGGCTCGCCGGCGAAGTCTCGTCCCTGCACGTGCTGTTTCCCGATGCCGGGGAAGCGCAAGCCTGGCACGAGGCGGGCTGCATGCTGCGCCACGGGGTGCAGTTCCATTGGCGCAACGAAGGCTACGCGAGCTTCGGCGAATTTCTCGACACGCTGGCCCGTCCCAAGCGCAAGAACATCCGCCAGGAGCGCCGGCGTATCACCGAGGCCGGCATCCGCTTCATGCGCAAGACCGGCGCCGAAATCACCGCCGCCGACTGGCGCTTCTACACCCGCTGCTACGAACGCACTTACCGGGCACACCACTCGACGCCCTATCTCAACCTGGCGTTCTTCGAGCGGCTCGGCGCCCTGCTGCCCGACAACCTGCTGCTGGTCGTGGCCGAACGCGACGGCCGCCCCATTGCCGCGGCGCTCGATTTCTACACCGACGAGGTGCTATACGGCCGCTATTGGGGCGCGCTGGAATACGTGCCGGGACTGCACTTCGAGACCTGCTATTACCAGGCGCTGGAGTTCTGTATCGAACGCGGCATCCGCCGCTTCGAAGGCGGCGCGCAGGGCGAGCACAAGCTCGCGCGCGGATTCCTGCCCGTGGAAACCTGGTCGGCGCACTGGCTGCGGCATCCGCAGTTCGCCGACGCGGTGGCGCGCTACCTCGAGCGTGAAACACTCGGGGTGGAAAGCTATATCGACGAGCTGAACGAACGTTCGCCCTTCAAACGCGCCGCGCGCCGCGATTGAGGTGCGCGGCGTACCTCACACCGGCTTCACGCTGCGCTTGTAGTTCTCGACGCCGTCCTGGATGTCTTTCTTCGCTTCGTCCGGGCCGAACCAGCCGACCACTTTCACCCACTTGCCCGGTTCGAGGTCCTTGTAGTGCTCGAAGAAGTGGCAGATCTGGTCGAGCAGCAGTTTCGGCAGGTCCTGCACCGTCCGCACGTGCGCGTACATGGGCGTGAGCTTGTCCACCGGCACCGCGAGCACCTTGGTGTCCTCGCCGGCCTCGTCTTCCATTTTCAGCATGCCGATCGCGCGGCAGCGGACCACTACGCCGGGGGTGAGCGGAAAGGGCGTGATCACCAGCACGTCCACCGGATCGCCGTCGCCTGACAAGGTCCGCGGCACGTACCCGTAGTTGCAGGGATACTGCATGGGCGTGGACAGAAAACGGTCGACGAAGATCGCCCCGGTCTCCTCGTCCACTTCGTACTTGATCGGATTGGCGTGTGCGGGAATTTCGATGATGACGTTGAAATCGTTGGGAATGTCGCGTCCGGAATCGACTCGGTCGAAGTTCATTGAAGTTCTATCGGGTAATTGAGATGGGATTCGAGCTTGCAGGCGACGGCGGCCGCCGAGGCGCGGATTATACGTCCAGCCGCGGCGGCGCTCGCCGCTAGCCCGTCTTGCGCACCGGCCCGCCCAGCAGCACGGGAATCTGCTTCTGCGGCTTGCGCGGCGGTTCGGGCTTGGGCTTGGGCGGCGGCTGCTGCTGGGGCGGGGTATACATGCCCGGTTCGTAGGGCATGTAGAAGATCGGATCGTCGGGTACCTGGGACGGGTTCGGGGCGCCCGCGCCTTCGTCGCCGCGCGTCAGGCGGCCCACTTCGGCATCGCGCCGGCGGTCGCGCCTGGGTTCCAGCAGCGGCGTGGCTTCCGCGGCCTGCGGGCCGAAGCCGGGCACGATCTCGCGGCGGATGCGTTGCTTGATGGTCTTCTCGATCGCCTCCAGCCGCTCGTGCTCGTCCGGCGAGACCAGCGAGATCGCGGTGCCCTTGGCGCCGGCACGCCCGGTGCGGCCGATGCGGTGCACGTAGTCCTCGGGCGAATTGGGCAGATCGAAGTTCACCACATAGGGCAGCTCGGCGATATCGAGCCCCCGCGCCGCCACGTCGGTGGCGACCAGCACCCGCACCTTGCCGGACTTGAATTCCTCGAGCGCCTGGGTGCGCTCGCTCTGGCTCTTGTCGCCGTGGATCGCCTGCGCCTGCACGCCTTCGCGGTTGAGCTGATAGGCGAGGCGGTTGGTGCCCAGACGCGTGGAACAGAACACCAGCACCTGCCTCATGTCGCGCGACTTGATGAGATGCACCAGCAGCTCGCGCTTCTTCTCACGCGCGACCGGATGCACGAGGTGCGTCACGGATTCGGCGGTGCGGTTGCGCGCCACCTCCACGAGAACCGGATCCTTCAGGAAGGAGTCGGCCAGCTTCTTGATCTCGTCGGAGAAGGTCGCCGAGAACAGCAGGCTCTGCTTGCGCGCCGTGAGCAGGCCCAGGATCCTGCGCACGTCGGGAATGAAGCCCATGTCGAGCATGCGGTCGGCCTCGTCGAGCACGACGACTTCGACCTGCGACAGGTTCAGCGTCCTCTGCTGCACGTGATCGAGCAGGCGGCCCGGCGTGGCCACCAGCACCTCCACGCCGGCGCGCAACTGCGCGATTTGCGGGTCCATCGGCACGCCGCCGTAGATGCAGGCGCTGCGCAGCGGCAGATACTTGCCGTACTGGCGGACGCTCTCCTCGACCTGGGCCGCCAGTTCGCGGGTGGGCGCCAGAATCAGCGCGCGCACCGGATGGCGGGCCGGCGAAGTGCTGGTATTGGCGTAGGGCGCAAGACGTTGCAACAGCGGAAGGGTGAAGCTCGCGGTCTTGCCGGTGCCCGTCTGCGCCCCACCCATGACGTCGCGCCCGGCCAGCACCAGCGGGATCGCCTGCGCCTGGATGGGCGTGGGCTCGGTATAGCCCAGGTCGGCGATCGCCTGCAGCAGTTCGGGAATGAGACCGAGGTCCTTAAACGTCGTCAAACAGCGCAACTCCTTGCGTGCGCCCGGGCGACTGCCGTCGGTGTGAAAGGGAAGAAACTGGAAACTGCTTGAGGAACGGCAGGCGCCGAGCAGTAGCCGGACAGTATAGCAGAGGCCGCGAGGCAGGCCGGCGGCGCCTCGTATAATCCCCGCTTGCATTCGTTCCTTTGCGGCGCCCGTCCGCCGTCCATCGCTGCATGATCACCCTCCGCAAGCTCACGCTGCGCCGCGGCGCCAAGCTGCTCCTCGACGAGGCCGAGGCCGCCATCCATCCCGGCCAGCACGTGGGCATCGTCGGCCCCAACGGCTGCGGCAAATCGAGTCTGTTCGCGCTGCTGCGCGGCGAGCTGCATCCGGATGGCGGCGACGCGGACGTTCCGGCCGCCTGGGTCGTCGCACACGTCGCCCAGGAGACGCCGGCCGTCGACCGCAGCGCCATCGACTACACCATGGACGGCGACCGGGAACTGCGCGCGGTCGAGGCCGAGATCGCCGACGCGCAAGCGCGTAACGATGGCGAGCGCCTCGCTCACGCCCACGAGCGCTACCGCCAGATCGACGGCTATTCGGCACGCGCCCGCGCCGCCGCCCTGCTCCACGGACTGGGTTTCGCGGCGCAGGACCTGGAACGGCCGGTGCGCGAATTCTCCGGCGGCTGGCGCATGCGTCTCAATCTCGCCCAGGCTCTGATGTGCCGCTCGGATCTGCTGCTGCTCGACGAGCCCACCAACCACCTCGATCTCGACGCGGTGTTGTGGCTGGAAGGCTGGCTGCAGAACTATCGCGGCACCCTGCTGGTGATTTCGCACGATCGCGAATTCCTCGACGCCACCGTCACCGCGGTACTGCACTTCGACCAGCGGAAGCTCAAGCCCTACAGCGGCAACTACTCGGCTTTCGAGGAACAGCGCGCAATGCAGCTCGCGCAGCAGCAGGCGCTGCACGCGCGCCAGCAACGCGAGATCGCCCGTCTGGAACGTTTCGTGGAACGCTTCCGCGCCAAAGCCACCAAGGCGCGCCAGGCGCAAAGCCGCATCAAGGCGCTGGAACGCATGGAGCGCATCGCGCCGGCGCACGTGGATTCGCCCTTCGCCATCCGCTTCCGCGAGTTTCCCGGCAGCCCCGACCCGATGCTCATGCTGGACGGCGTCAGCGCGGGCTACGGCGGCGCAGCGGTGTTACACGACATCCGCCTCAACATTCCCGCCGGCGCGCGTATCGGTCTGCTCGGCCGCAACGGCGCGGGCAAGTCGACCCTCATCAAGCTGCTGGCCGGACGCCTCGCGCCGCTGACCGGCACGCGCCGAGAAGGCAAGGACCTGCGCATCGGCTACTTCGCCCAGTACCAGCTCGAAGACCTGCGCGCCGACGAGAGCCCGCTGCAGCATCTGGCGCGCATCGACCCGGGCGCGCGCGAGCAGGCATTGCGCGACTTCCTGGGCGGCTTCGGCTTTTCCGGCGACATGGCGCTGGCGAAGGTCGAAGGCTTCTCGGGCGGCGAGCGCGCGCGCCTGGCGCTGGCGATCATCGTCTGGCAGCGGCCCAATCTCCTGCTGCTCGACGAACCGACCAACCATCTCGACCTCGATATGCGCGAGGCCCTGACGCTGGCTTTGCAGGAATTCGAAGGCGCGGTGGTGCTCGTTTCGCACGACCGTCATCTGCTGCGCACCACCTGCGACACCCTCATGCTCGTGGCCGACGGCAGGGTCGCGCCCTTCGACGGCGATCTGGAGGATTACCGCGACTGGCTGGCCGAACGGCGCGCGGCGGAGGAGCGGCCCAAATCGACGGCGGGAGAACAGCGCCGGGAGCAGAAACGCGCCGAAGCCGAGGCGCGCAACCGGCTCGCACAGGCACGCAGACCGCTCGAAAAACGCGTGCGCGAACTGGAGGCCGCGATGGCGAAGCTCGGCGCGGAAAAGTCGCGGCTCGAAGCGATGCTCGCAGCGGAGGATTTCTACACCCGCAGCACGCCGGAACAGGTGACGAACGCCTTACGCGAACAGGCGCGCGTGGCGCAGGCGCTGGAAGAAGCGGAAGCGGAATGGTTCCGCCTGCAGGAAGCGCTGGAAGGATTGAGCGCCTGATACGTGCCGCCGGACCATGCGCACCCCCGGCACGGCCGTTCAGTTGATCGTCGGCCGCTCGTTGTCCGCGTGCACCGGCGCCGAGGACGTGCCGATGCGCAACGCGAGATTCCAGTCGGCCTTCTTCACGCCGTTCTCGATCAGCTTGAGCAGTCCGTGCACCAGTTTTTCGTCGAGCTGGATGTGGATGCTTTCGCCGCGCTCGGGGAAGAGACTCAGCGTCTGCCCTTTCTCGCCCCGGCGCGCTTCCACGCGCACGACGAGCAGCGGTTCCGGCCCCATCGGGTAGACGCGCGGCACGTCGGCATAGGGCCGGCTGAAATCGGCCTGGCTCACCGCCGCGGCATGCCGGAAGTCGAGCAGTGCCCGGCGCGCCTCGGGGTTCGGCTGCAAGGCGATTTCCGGGACCGCGTGCGCCATGTCGAGCAATACCGCCCAGAGGCGCTGCACGCAACGCCGCGTGATCCAGAGCAACACTTCGGCGTTCTGGTCGGTGGACAGGCGCAGCAGCAAGCGGTCCTGGTCGGGGACGTATTCGAGTTTGAGTTGATGCAGACGCATGGCGAAGGACGGCAGTGATCCGGACCGAG
>QGUL01000109.1 GCA_003242425.1 Pseudomonadota bacterium
CCGTTGAATCGAATACCAGTAATCGATCCGGCATGAACGCAAGGATTTGGCGCCCAACAGGAATAATAGGTACCTCGATATTTGTTTTCACGAAAGGCGGCGCCCCCCACGGTTGGACGGATTCCCTTTCGCTGCACGATCCCTGTCGCCCCTGCGTGATACTTCGAATCCTTGACAGCTCCCCTAGCTTCTATGTGCCAGATCTTCGAGCAAGAACGTAATCTCTGAAACGCTTCATGCAGCATCGCATATGCAGCCTCAACGTCTGGCTCCAAGTCATATAAGACTACTGTTGTTTTTCTAAGATCATCCTTCACACGCGCAAGCCAACAAAGCACAGCCGCAAAGAAAACGAAAGCGACCACCACCCAATTCGGCACGGTCTTTGAGAACAGTAATATCAGTGCTCCAACAAGTGAGGCTGCAATTGTGGGCGGAAGAATCCGCGTCTTTCGTTTTTTCTCGTTTAGCTCACGCAATAGCTCTGCGCTAGAGGCGTCGACCATCTGCTCGACTGGCCCACTTTCAATTTCATGCATCGGGCCTACCGACGCCGAAAGATTTTCGTGATCCAGACTTTCACGCGACGTTTCCGGCTCGACCAAACGTCGCCTAGCGGGCAAACTCGCACCAGGCGAGTGGAGACTTTTCCGGAAGTACAGTCCCTCGCGTCCCATGTGAACATAGTTTCCACGTGGGCCTGCACCGAGCCGGAGTCCCTTAATGCCTACGGATACTCCTAAGCCGGACTTCGACAGGTTGAACCTGAATGGACCAACCGACAGAGCCTTTCTGATATAGAAACCCATCGCGCCCTCCCCCTATCACTGCACGATTGGTGAAAGAAAAGCTGCCTGCTAGCCTATCAGCAGTCACGCCTGACTTCCAACATTGCAATGAATTGAGCCGTTCGTTTTGAGCCAATCTAAGAGCTGAGACTGGCACTTGCGCATAAGCGACTTGGTATTACTCCAAGCTTTCTACTCTTTGAAACGGTTGCGTCCGTTAGCACTTGCGACCAAGCCTTATTTGTCGACGCTTGCCGCTGATAGCTGCACTACCTTGCCGTTGTTGCTTACCCTGCCGAGGGTCGCCGCCTGTCACTGGGGATGGGGCTTTATGCGCCGGAGGCACACTTGATCGACGATGGCACAGAAGACAAAAAAGTGGTTGATTAGCTTGTGCGTGTGAGTACGACAGGGGTTCGTTGGCTTCTAAATTGCAAGCTTGCCTCCAGCGATTGAAGCCATTCCGGCATCGCTCCGATGTGTGGAGAAACCAGGCCATGCCCGCCACGATTGAGCGACGGGAGTACGTCCAAGTCCATCCTGTCCAAGCCATTCACCCCTTCCACGCCGTCATGCTGGCCGCGACGGTGCCGCTGTTTCTGGGCGCGCTGCTGAGCGACTGGGCCTACTGGCGCACGTACCACATCCAGTGGGCGAACTTCTCCTCATGGCTGCTCGCCGGGGCGCTGGTGTTCGGCGCCGTGGCGCTGCTGTTCGCGGTGTTCGGCCTGTTCACCCGGCACGGCCGTGGTGCACGCCGGCTGCTCTACACGCTGCTGCTCCTTGCGACCTGGGTGCTGGGGTTCGTCAACGCGCTGATCCACGCCAAGGATGCCTGGGCGGTGATGCCGACAGGGCTCGTGCTGTCGGTGATCGTGACGCTTCTGGCCTGCGCGGCGACCTGGGCGGGCTTCTCCACGCTTCGGGCGGGAGCGGCGTCATGAGGCGCGCGAATCTTTCCCTGGCCGCGATGACGGCATTCGCGCTCGTGCTAAGCGCGTGCGAGAAGGGCGCCGAGCAACAGCAGTACGGTCCCGAGGTGCAGTTGCCGGAGCCACAGCGCGGTCTGCTGCCGAGCATGGTGATCGCCAAGCCCGCCCCGTGGGGCGACAAGAAGCCGGTCGTGCCGCAGGGCTACACCGTCACGGCCATCGCGACGGATCTCGGCATTCCCCGGCAGAGCCTGGTGCTTCCCAACGGCGACATTCTGGTGGCCGAAGGACGCGGCGGCGCCGGTGCGCCGAAGCTGAAGCCCAAGGATGTGATCGCCGGGATCATCAAGGCCAAGGGCACCACGCAGGTGGACAGCGGCCACCGGCTGACGTTGCTGCGCGATGCCGACGGCGACGGCAGCTACGAGTTGAAGCCCGTCTTCCCCCACAAACTCAACGCGCCCTACGGGCTCGCCTACCACGACGGCAAGCTCTACGTCGCCAATCAGGATTCGGTGGTGCGCTTCGACTACCGCGACGGCCAGACGAAGGCCGAAGCGCCGCCGGTCAAAGTCACCGACCTGCCTTCGGCCATCAACCATCACTGGACGAAGGCGATGACCGTCAGCCCGGACGGCCGCTTCCTTTACGTGGGCATCGGTTCGAACAGCAACATCACCGAGCGGGGCATGACGGCCGAGGTCGATCGCGCCATGGTGTGGCAGATCGACGCGGAAACCGGCATGCACAAACCCTACGCCACCGGCCTGCGCAATCCCACGGCGCTCGCCATCCAGCCGGGCACGGACGTGCTGTGGGCGGTGGTGAACGAGCGCGACGAACTCGGTCCCGATCTGGTGCCCGACTATCTCACCCACGTGCAGGAAGGCGGTTTCTACGGCTGGCCCTATGCCTACTGGGGACCGAACCCGGACCCGCGGGTGATGCCTTCCGATCCCGAGAAAGTCAAAGCGACCATCAAGCCGGACTACGCGCTGGGCTCGCACGTCGCGGCGCTGGGGCTCGCCTTCTCCGTGCCCGAGATGGGCAGCGAGTTCGCCGAGGGCGTGTTCGTCGGCCAGCACGGAAGCTGGAACCGCAATCCGCCGGTGGGCTACAAGGTGGTGTTCATTCCCTTTCGCGACGGCAAGCCTGCGGGCGCGCCCATCGAATTCATGACCGGATTCCGGGAACAGGACGGCACGACCTACGGCCGGCCGGTGGGCGTGACGGTCGATCCGCGTGGCGCGCTCATCGTGTGCGACGACCTGTCGAACACCGTGTGGCGGGTGACGCCCGCCAAACAATGAAGCGCCCGCTTCGATGGCCGTGCTCTGCACGCCGGACGGTCGCTACTTCGTCGTGCGCGGCCGCTTGTGGCGCGCGGCGAACCCGGCGCTCGAACCGGAAGCGCGCGCCGAACTGGTGCGCGAGTTGATGAACGCGCGCCGTGCCGTGAAAGCGGCGTTACGCGCGGGCGATCGGGAACGTCTTCGTATCGCGCGCGACGCGGTGCATGCCGCCAAGCTCGCACTGGGCGAACGCGGACCGCCCTGGTGGGACGACCGCGCGCCGGACTTCAACCGGCATCTGGTGAGGAACACGCCGTACGCGGCGTGGTACCGCACGCAAACGGCGGCCGGATCCGCGTTCCCCGCCGCGGAGTGAAGGTTGTCCGGCAAGACTCGTTTCCGTCAAAGGAGCGCACCATGGCCATGTCCCGCACCCAGATCGACCGACTGATCGACGAACATTTCAAATACGAGGCCACCGACGATCTGGACGGCGTCATGGCGAGTCTCGCCGTGGAAGTGGAACATCAGGTCATCCCTTCCCCCATGGGCGTGCTGCACGACCACGCGCAGATTCGCGCTTTCTACAGCATGCTGTTCGGCGATATGCGCGGCACGGGCGTCACGCCGGTGCGTCGGCTGTACGGCGAGGACTTCGTCGTCGACGAGGCGATCTGGAACGGCCACATCGACGACGGCCGCCCTTCCCTGTGCGAAGGCAAGCGCGGGCCGGTGAGCTTCCGCTTGCTGCACGTGTTCGAAATACGCGACGGCAGGATCGCCCGCGAGCAGGTGTGGTGCGACCTCGCGGCGATTCAGCAGCAGCTCGGCTGCGCAGTCGGCTAGCGCGCTCAGAAGGTGATGTGCACCGAAGGGGCGCTGCGTTTCGCCTCGCCGTGGTAGACCGCCTCGATGTTGTTGCCGTCCGGGTCGAGCACGAAAGCCGCGTAATACCCGGGGTGATAGGGACGCTCGCCGGGCGCACCGTTGTCCTTTCCGCCGGCGGCCAGCGCCGCGTTGTAGAACGCCTCCACCGTCGCGCGGTCGCGCGCCTGGAAGGCGATGTGATTGCGACCGGTCAGCATGCCCAGCGCGGCGGGGCTGTCCGCTGCAGAAACGACGAATTCGTCCGCCCAGAAAAACCCCCCGCCTTCGCCCTGCACAGGAATGCCGAGCGCGTTCAACACGGCTTCGTAGAACCTTCTGGAAGCAGCGAGGTCTTTAACGACCAGTTGGACGTGGTCGATGAGCCGTCCACGATGCAGTTCCTGGAGTTCCATGCGTCGCTCGTCGTCGATTGCGTACAGCGCGTCCCCCGGCAATTTATGCGCCCGGTTGTAACGCAGCAGCCGGCCACGCCGTCGTGAAAAGGAGACCCACATGCCCACCGGAACCGTCCAGCTTCACCGCGTTCTGCAAACCACGCCCGAGAAGCTCTATCGCGCCTTCACCGAGGGGCCCGCATTGGCGAAGTGGATCCCGCCTTACGGCTTCACCTGCACCGTCCACGAACTCGACGCGCGCGCCGGCGGCCGTTTCAGGATGTCGTTCGAGAACTTCTCGACGGGGCACCGCCATGCCTTCGGCGGCGAATACCTGCAGCTCGTACCCGGGGAGTTCATCCAGTACACGGACCGGTTCGACGATCCCGGCCTCGCCGGCGAGCTGAGGGTGAGCGTGTGGCTCAAGGCCGTGTCCTGCGGAACGGAGCTTCGCATCGAGCAGACCGGCATTCCGGAAGCGATTCCCGTTGAGCAGTGCTATCTCGGCTGGCAGCAGTCGCTGCAGCAGCTTGCGAATCTGGTGGAGCCGGATATCCCCAATTAAGCGAAGGACAGTCATGATCGAACTCTATTCGGCCGCGACACCCAACGGCCACAAGATCTCCATCGCGCTGGAGGAACTGGGGCTGCCCTACAACCTGCACGTGCTCGACCTCGCCGCAGGCGAGCAGAAGCAGCCATGGTTCCTGAAGATCAATCCGAACGGCCGCATTCCGGCGATCGTCGATCGCGAGGAAGGGGATTTCGCCGTGTTCGAGTCGGGCGCGATCCTGATCTATCTCGCCGAGAAGACCGGCAGACTGATGCCCTCGGACCGCAAGGGCCGTTCGCGCGTGCTGCAATGGCTGATGTTCCAGATGGGCGGCATCGGCCCGATGATGGGCCAGGCCAATGTGTTCTATCGCTACTTCCCGGAGAAGATCCAGCCCGCGATCGATCGTTATCAGGGCGAGACGAAGCGCCTGTTCCGCGTGCTCGACGGCCATCTCAAGGAGCACGAATATCTGGCCGGCGATTATTCGATCGCCGACATCGCGAACTGGTCCTGGGTCCGCACCCATAAGTGGTCGGGCGTGGAGGTGGACGATCTGCCGCATCTGCAACGCTGGCTGAAGGCGATCGCCGCGCGGCCCGCGGTGCAGCGGGGCATCCAGCGACCGCCCTCCGCCATTGACGAGGCAAGCGAGGAAGACGCCAAACGCCTCGCGCAGGAGATATTGAAGATGGTCGAGACCGGCCGGTCTCGCGACGGCGGCGTCTGAGCGCGCTACCATACGCGCCCCCGATCCAATGCAAGCATCATGGCAAGACGATTGAGAGTCGGTCAGGCCATCACGCCGGAGGAATTCGATGCCCTTTCCGACGAGGAGCTGGAACGCCTGATCCCGAAGCGGTATCGCGAATACTTTCCCGGCAAGGACGCGTGCGGCGACGGTTTCTTCTATCTGCACGACGGCACCGCCTACAGCTTCTACAAAGGCGGACTGCTGGACGATTGAAACCCGGCTTCAGGAACGCGGCGAAGCGTCCCTGCCGGTGAACACGACGAAGGCGCGCAGACTGCGCCGCCGGTCCGCGAGACGCCCGACCGCGGAAACGATGGCCGTCAGTCCGCTGATGGAGGAGAGCTGGTTCACCGAGCGCAGGCCTTCCAGCACGAACTCCTGGATGATGGCGCGCTCGGCCGCCGGGCCGGTCTCGACGATCCTCGACATCGCGTGCATCACGTACAGGCCGAGCAGCGCCGACAGCGCGAACAGCATTTCCCAATGGCCGAAAGTCAGCACGGTGAAGTCGTCGGCGGCTTGCGCGGTCACCCAGTGCACGAGCACCGAAAGCTCGACCGACGCCACCCATTCCGCCAAAGCGCCGCCCACCGTCGGGGCCAGTCCGCCGGCCAGCGCGCCGACGAGACTGACCGAGGCGAGATAGGCCGTGCCCTGTTCGTGCGGCGCGAGCTTCAGGCCGAGGTTGGCGGTGGCGAGGCTCACGCCGCCGGCCGCGATGCCCATGAGCAGATGCACCGCGAACAGCACGGGCAGCCGCACCTCCGCCAGGAGCGGGCTCGACATGAAGATCAGGCTGAACAGGCATAGGAAAAACAACGGCAAGGCGCCGCTCAGCACCGCCTTGTTGGTGAAGCGGTCCGAAAGCCTGCCCCACAAAAAAACGGTGAGCGCGTTGGGGAG
>QGUL01000532.1 GCA_003242425.1 Pseudomonadota bacterium
TTTTTTTAACCGCTTTGTGGTTGGGTTTCCTATCCCAAAATCCTTGTCTGCGGCCCGGGGGGTCGGGTTGGGGCCCTGGTCTCGATGAGCAAGTTCCACGCCTACAACCAGATGACGGAGGCGATGCGGCGCATACTTGGGGCGGATTTCGACGCCCTGAACGTGCGTCGGATAGGCTCTGGTCAGAGGGCGCTCAGCTTCCGTGAGTTTGCTGCTGGTCTGTTCTCGGGCAACCGCGAGATCATCCGCCAGTTCCTTGAGATCAAGGGGCACACAGCAGAGGTGCTGAATGACCACCGCAAGATGCGGGAGGAACTGGAGCGTCAGCTTGGCCCGCTGAACCAGATCAAGCAGACGTGGATGAGCATCGATGATGAGATCGAAAGCGGGATCACTCGGGCGAGGCTGATTGATCAGGCTCGTCGTGGCACCGGTGGTGGTGGTGTTTGGGGCGCGTATGGTCGGACGATTCGCAACGCCTTCGCGCTCTTCGGCGGCATCGGCCTTGGCTACACTGCGGCTTGGCAGATCCAGGCGCAGATGCGCCAGTACATGGCGTTCGAGCAGACTCTGGCTGACATCCGAGGCGTCGTCGGTGGGTCTGAGCACGAGATGCGCAACGTCGGCCTCGCGGTGGCGCGGTCGGCTAGTCGGTGGGGTTACGATCTAGTGACCACGGCGGAAGCGGCTCGGGTCCTGGCCCAGGCGGGCTTGGACGTGTTCAAGGAGCTTGACGCCACGCTCATGGGTGCTCGTGGTCTTGGGATTACTATCGAGCAGATGCAAGAGCTTCAGGTTACGATCGCGGAGATCACCCGCACCAATGAGCGGTATGCTGAATCCATAAATTGGACGCTCGCCGTGCTCGATAAGATCTCGACGGTTGAGCGCCAGTTCGCGACCAGCACGCAGGATCTCGCCAACGCGATCCAGCTACTTTCTCCTGTTATGGAGAATTTCACTGAAGGCGCTCTTGGGATGGTGGATGCTTTCGACTTCACCATCGGCGCCGTTACTACGGTGGTGGATCGTTTGCGGATCTCGGGTAACCAGGCTGCTCGGTCCATCCAGATGATGCTGTCGCGTATCTCGATGCCCGAGGTCTCGAAGAAGCTGCAGGAGGACTTCGGAGCGCGGATCGCCACGGCAGACGGTAAGAGCTACCTGCCCTTCGATCTGTTACTCCAGTCGCTCGCGAAGAGGTACCAAGAGCTAAAGGCCGAGTCTCCGGCCCTGGCCCGGCAGTTCGCTGTGCAGCTTGCTGGTGGTCGTCAGGTCAACGTGATCACCGCCCTGCTTGAGAATGTGGACAAGGTGATGCGCGTGGCCACGATCTCCGCGAACGCCTACGCGGATGCGCAGATCCGCGCCGAGATGGCTACGGAGACGCTTTCGACGGCCACGACTCGTCTCCGTGCCAACTTCCAGTTGTGGATCAACAATATGATGCAGGCCAGCCATTTTGGTGCGGGTCTCATCGACATTATGGGCTCCTTGGCGAACGTCATGGGCGGTATTTCGGGTTCGGGTGCCGGAACGGGGACGCTGGTTGCTTCGGTCCTTGGTATTGGCGCGGCCTACCGCTCCATGCGGAGCCTGTACGATGCTGTGTCTCTCGCTCGTGGCGTTAGTGCGGGTGCTCCGGTGTTTGGTGCGCTTGCGTCGGCGGGTAAGGGTGGGGCGATCATTCGTGCTCTGGCTGGTATTGAGAGGGGCTCTGGTCTGGCGGCTCGTAGCGTCGGGCTCCTTACGAGCACGCTCGGTTTCCTGGGGCGGCTCTTTACTCCTGGCGGCGTTCTGATT
>QGUL01000477.1 GCA_003242425.1 Pseudomonadota bacterium
TTGGGCTGGGTGTGGGGGGGTGTGTTTTTCCTTGGCGTTGGGTCGGCCTGGCTGGTGACCGCCTACCGCTTTCCCGGCCAGCGGGTGCTGGAATGGGCGCTGGTGCTGCCTCTTGCCATGCCGGCCTACGTCATGGCCTACGCCTACACGGACTGGCTGCAGTTCGCCGGGCCGGTGCAGACCTGGCTGCGCGAGCTGACAGGATGGCGTGCGGGCGAATACTGGTTCCCGGAGATCCGCTCGCTCTACGGCGCGGCGGCGATGTTCTCCTTCGCGCTCTATCCCTACGTCTATCTGCTCGCCCGCACGGCTTTCCTGGAACAGTCGCGCAGCGCCATCGAGGCGGCGCGGCTCGCGGGCTACGGCGCCTTCGGCTGCTTCTTCCGCGTGGCGCTGCCGCTTGCGCGTCCGGCAATCGCCGCCGGCGCGGCGCTGGCACTGATGGAGACGCTGGCCGATTTCGGCACCGTGTCCTATTTCGCGGTGCAGACCTTCACCACCGGCATCTTCCGCGCCTGGCTATCCTACGGCGACATCGTCGGCGCGGCGCAGCTCGCGACCTGCATGCTGGTGTTCGTGTTCGTGCTGCTGTGGCTCGAACGCCACCATCGCGGCGCGGCGCGCTATCAGGCCGGCGGATCGCGCCGGCCGCTGCCGCCGCGCCCCTTGCACGGCGCGCGCGCTGCGCTGGCGATGCTCGCCTGCGCAGCACCCGTCGTGCTCGGTTTCTTCCTGCCCGCGGGCATTCTCGTCGAACTGGCGATCAGCGAACCGGAAGCCGTCTGGACCGAGCGCGTCTATGCGCTGGCGTCCAACAGTTTCACGCTCGCCGGCGTGACCGCATTCGCCGCCGTGCTGCTCGCGGTGCTGCTCGCCTATGCCGCGCGCCTGTCGAAGCATCCGGCGGTGCACTTCGCCAACCGCATGGCCGGGCTCGGCTACGCCATTCCTGGCGCGGTCATCGCCATCGGCATCCTCATCCCGCTCGCGCGGCTGGACAACCTCATGGCCGACTGGATCGAGCATACGCTCGGCATTGACATCGGTCTCTTCTTCACCGGCACGATCATCGCACTCGTCTACGCCTACCTGGTGCGCTATCTCGCCGTCGCGCTGCAGACCGTGGAGGCGGGGCTGGCGAAGATCACGCCCTCGATGGACGACGCCGCGCGCAGCCTGGGCCTCGGCCCGGGGCGCACGCTGCGGCGCGTGCACGCGCCCATGCTCTGGAGCAGCATGCTGACGGCGGGCCTGCTGGTGTTCGTGGACGTGATGAAGGAACTGCCGGCGACCTTCGCGCTGCGGCCCTTCAACTTCGACACGCTCGCGATCGAGGCTTACAACCTCACCAAGGACGAACGGCTCGCCGAAGCGGCGCTGCCCGCGCTGTTCATCGTCGCCGTGGGGCTGCTGCCGCTCATCGTCCTGTCGCGCCGCATGGTGCGCAACCGCGACTAGGCGAGCGCGGACACGATCATCGCCGTGCCCGAAACGAGCATCAGGCCTTCCATCAGCAGGCGGAAGCGTTCGGGCGGCAGGCTGAGCACGAAGGGCTTGGCGAGATAGGAGCCTGCCATCAGCGAGCTGCCGACGATCAGGCCTTTCACGATCGCTTCCGCGGGCAGGGCGCCGAAGCCGCGGAACACCAGCGTCTTGGCGCCGTACACCAGCAGCGAGCCGGCCGCCTCCGTCGCGAGGAATGCGCCTTTGACCAGACCGTAGGCGAGGAAGAAGGGCACGTTGATCGGACCGGTGGACACCACCACGCCGGTGAGGAAACCGATCACCGCGCCGACGATCGC
>QGUL01000110.1 GCA_003242425.1 Pseudomonadota bacterium
CCGAGCTCTACCGCGCCTTTCCCAATGCGGTGGTGTACATGCATCCGGACGACGCGCAGGCGCTCGGCGTGCGGCGCGGCAGCGAAGTGCGGGTGGTTTCGCGGCGCGGCGAGATCCGCACGCGCGTGGAGACGCGCGGCCGCAACCGCGTCCCCAGAGGCCTGGTGTTCGTGCCCTGGTTCGACGCGAGCCAGCTCATCAACAAGGTGACGCTCGACGCGACCGATCCGATCTCGCTGCAGACCGATTTCAAGAAGTGCGCGGTCAAGATCGTCAAGGTTTAGGAGGACGCATGAAACCCTGGCGCAACCTCCTGCTGTTCGGCATCGCGTTCTCCGCCGCCGCGCTCGCGCAGCAGCCGCGGCTCGTCGACCCCTTGCGCGGACAGACGCCCCTCGCCGAGGAACCGCGACCGCCCGTGCTGTACAACACGGAAAACAAGGACCTGCGTCGCGAACGCGCCTACACCATGCAGCCGCCCACCATCCCGCACAAGATCGACGGCTACCAGCTCGACAAGCGCGCCAACCGCTGTCTGTTCTGCCACAACCGCGACCGCATCGGCGAGACGCAGGCCATCCCGCTGAGCATCACGCATTACATGGACCGTGACGGCAACGTGCGCGCGGCCATCTCGCCGCGGCGCTACTTCTGCACCACCTGCCACGTCGTCCAGACGGAGGCACGGCCGCTGGTGGACAACGACTTCCTCGATGTCGATACCGTGCTCAAGCGCACCGGCGGTGCCCGCACGCCGGCCGAACGCATCCCTGCACAATGAAGGATTTCCTTGCGCGCTACTGGCGGATCCTACGCCGTCCGCCCCGCCACCTGAGCTTCGGCGTAATCATCCTCGTTTCCTTCTCGGCGGGGATCATCTTCTGGGGCGCCTTCAATACGGCGCTCGAATTCACCAATACCGAGTCGTTCTGCATCGGCTGTCACGAAATGCGCGACAACGTATACGCGGAACTGCGCGACACCATCCACTTCACCAATCGCAGCGGTGTGCGCGCAAAATGCTCGGACTGCCACGTGCCGCACGACTGGACGCACAAGATCGCGCGCAAGATGCAGGCCTCCAAGGAAGTGTGGGGCAAGATCTTCGGCACCATCGACACGCCGGAAAAATTCCAGAACAAGCGCCTGGAACTGGCGATGCGTGAATGGACGCGGATGAAAGCAAACAACTCGCTCGAATGCCGCAACTGCCACGGCTACGAGTACATGGACTTCACCCGGCAGAGCCCGCGCGCGCAGCGGGCCCATTCGACCTTCCTGGAAACCCGCACCTACACCTGCATCGACTGCCACAAAGGCATCGCCCACCGTCTGCCCGACATGTCGCAGGTGCCGTTGTGGAATCCCAGCATCCCGCCCGAGGTAAGGCCCGGCGCGTCGCGCCCGGAAGCGCCGGAAAAAGAACCGTTGTAGGACGCCTTCCCGCGAACGCTGTACGCCCGGACGGTCCGGGGAAACCCTCCCTTCGCCTGCCAATCCGAATTTGACCGATATCAACAGCGCGCGGGCCATCCCCGGTACATTGCGTCGAAGAGGCCGAAGAGAGGAATCGCCATGGCACTCAGCAACACCGAACGCAAGGCGCTGCTCGCGCGCATCGACGAGGAAATCGCCCGGCTTCGCGAGGAAGTACGGCAAGGCGTGGAAACGAGCCGGAAGACGACCTATGCCCTGGTGGCGGGCGAAGTGCACGATGACGCGGACGACGCCGTGGCCGATCTGCTGACGGACGTCGAAATCGCCGAGGTCAAACGCGACCTGAATGCCATCGAGCAACTGGAAGCGGCACGCCAGCGCCTGATGGGCAGTAAAGCCGGCGAATGCATCGACTGCGGCGTCACTATCGACCTGGCACGGCTGCAAGCCAATCCCGCCGCGTTGCGCTGCCGCGAGTGCCAGGACCAGTACGAGCACACCTACGCCCAAAGCGCCGCCGCGCAGCGCTGAACGCCCGGCACCGGGCACGGCTCAGGCGGTGCAGCGTTCCGCCTTGAGCCGCTTCTCCACGATCGCGATGAGCCGCTTGCGCTCCTCCGCGACGGCGGCGAACAACTCCTGATAGGGACAAGGACCGGGGCAGCTGTTCAGGCGCCGGCACTGTTCCACGGACTGGTCGAGCGCCACCCAGATGTTGCAGGACCGGCAATAATGGAGGGGAGACTGATACATGGGAACCTCCAGCGTCGCATATTCAGTCTAGCCCTTCCGCGCTTTCGGCCTTTGCGACAGGTCAAGTTCGCATCAGGTCGTACCGGGCGAAGAAGCACGTTGTGAAGCGTGATTTCACAACGGTAAAAATCGGTACTCCTACACGGCCGCCGCGTTTGACTACCGCCCAGCCGTTTCCCTCTGAAACGCGGCGCCTCAGCACGAGCGACAGCGTTGACACCAGCGGCCTGCTTGCCCTCATCGACATCGTGCGCAAGGCGGCCGGGCTCCCACCCGCGAATTGAGCGTGCGTTCATAACGTACCCGATCGCACATCCCCGGTGAAAGCCGGTCGCGTCGGCTCGAAGACGCGCCCCGTTCCCCTGAGGCGCCGACCGCAGTTTTCCGCGTCTTCCTGACCGCTTTCCGCGTTCTCCATAGCCTGAAACCGCGTCGCCCCCACAGCGACGCGGCAGGCGTTGCCGCCCGCCCGATCGAATAAACGCCCCATAGTTCTTTCGACGGAGCCCCATCCGTCGCCCGGTCAAAACGCCCTCCTCCTTCCGCTTCGATCGCAATCGCCTACCGGTGAATGTTGCGAATCACTGCCCGAGACCATCATCGCAGCGTGGATTCAGAAGGCGCGAAGGAGGCTCGAGTGGCAACCACGCAGTCCGGCAAGGCGATGGCCGTGCTGATCTCCAGCACGCTGGCTTTCACGGTGTGCTTCGCGGTGTGGATGATGTTCGGCGTCATCGGCATCCCGATCAAGGAAGAGCTGGGTCTCAACGCCACGCAATTCGGCATCCTCACCGCGACACCGGTGCTTACCGGCTCGCTGGTGCGGGTGCCGCTCGGCATGTGGACCGACAAGTACGGCGGCCGCATCGTCTTCTTCCTGCTGATGGTGGTCTGCGTGCCGGCGATCTGGCTTATCCAGTACGCGACCGAGTTCTGGCATTACCTCGTCCTCGGTTTGTTCGTGGGGCTCGCCGGCGGCTCCTTCTCGGTCGGCACCCCCTATGTCGCGCGCTGGTTTCCGCGCCACAGGCAGGGTTTCGCGATGGGCGTGTACGGCGCGGGCAACTCCGGCGCGGCGGTGAACAAATTCGTCGCGCCCGCACTCGTCGTCGCCTTCGGCTGGACGATGGTGCCGCAGGTCTACGCCGTCGCCCTGCTCGCCACGGCGGTGGTGTTCTGGTTCTTCTCCTACAGCGACCCGTCGCACCTGGTCGATTCCAGGATCACCTGGCGCGACCAGATCCGGGCATTGAAGGACCCGCGCGTCTGGAAGTACTGCCAGTACTACTCCATCGTCTTCGGCGGCTACGTGGCGCTGTCGCTGTGGATGGTGCAGTACTACGTCGGCGAATACGGGTTCGACATCCGCGTCGCCGCGCTGCTCGCCGCCTGCTTCTCCCTGCCCGGCGGCGTGCTCCGCGCCATCGGCGGCTGGCTGTCCGACAAGTACGGCGCGCACGCCGTGACGTGGTGGGTGTTGTGGGTGAGCTGGATCTGCCTCTTCCTGCTCTCCTACCCGCAGACGCAATTCACCATTCTCACCATCGACGGTCCCAAGACCTTCGACATCGGCCTCAACCCGTGGGTGTTCACGGTGCTGATGTTCGTCATCGGCGTCGCCTGGGCCTTCGGCAAGGCCTCCGTCTTCAAATACATCTCCGACGAGTTCCCGGACAACATCGGCGTGGTCTCCGGAATCGTCGGCCTGGCCGGCGGGCTGGGCGGTTTCCTGCTGCCTGTGCTGTTCGGCGCCCTGCAGGATCTCACCGGCATCCGTTCCAGCGCCTTCATGCTGATGTACGGCGTGGTGTGGGTGTCCCTCATCTGGATGTACTTCACCGAAGTCCGGCGCACCGACGTGATCGGTCCGCGCACTGCGACGCACTGACCGGAGCGCACGCATGAATACCGAAACCCTTCTCGGACGACGCACGCAGGGCCGCGTGCTCAAGGTCTGGACGCCGGAGGACAAGGAGTTCTGGAAGCGCGAAGGCGAGGCCATCGCGCGCACCAACCTCTGGATCTCCGTGCCGTGCCTGATGCTTGCCTTCATCGTCTGGCAGCTGTGGAGCGTCGTCGCGGTCAACCTGCCTTCCCTTGGCTTCCAGTTCAGCACCAACCAGCTGTTCTGGCTCGCCGCGGCGCCCGCGCTCTCGGGCGCGACGCTGCGGATTTTTTATTCCTTCATGGTCCCCGTGTTCGGGGGCCGTCGCTGGACGGCGATCTCGACCGCCTCGCTGCTGATTCCCACCATCGGCATCGGCATCGCGATCCAGGACACCTCGACCAGCTATCCGACCATGCTGTGCCTCGCGCTGCTGTGCGGGTTCGGCGGCGGCAACTTCTCCTCGTCGATGGCCAACATCAGCTTCTTCTTCCCGAAGGAGCGCAAGGGCTCGGCGCTGGGCCTGAACGCGGGCCTCGGCAACCTCGGCGTCTCGGTCGTGCAGTTCGTGTCGCCGACGATCATCGCTTTCTCCGTGTTCGGGGGCGAACCGCAGACCATCGTCGAGCCGACGGGAAGCATCCGCACCATCTGGGCGCAGAACGCCGCCTTCATCTGGGTGCCGTTCATCGCCCTGTGCTCGGCCGTCGCCTGGTTCAAGATGAACGACATCGCCGACGCCAAGGCCTCGTTCGCCGAACAGTCGGTGATCTTCAGGCGCAAGCACAACTGGCTGATGTGCTGGCTCTACCTCGGCACCTTCGGGTCCTTCATCGGTTATGCGGCGGGTTTTCCGCTCCTCATCCGCAGCCAGTTCCCCGAAGTGCAGGCGCTGCAGTACGCCTGGCTGGGCCCGCTGGTCGGCGCGATCTCCCGCCCCTTCGGCGGCTGGCTGTCCGACAAGCTGGGCGGCGCGCGCGTGACGCTGTGGACCTTCGTGGCGATGGTGCTCGCCGTCGTGGGCGTCCTCTACTTCCTGCCGGATGCCGATACCGGCTACGCGGGCAACTTCGGAGGCTTCCTGACGATGTTCATGGCGTTGTTCGTGCTGACCGGCATCGGCAACGGTTCCACCTTCCGCATGATTCCGGTGATCTTCCTCACCGAGCGCCAGCGCGCGGCACGCGGCAAGGGCCAGGCTGCAATGGAGCAGGCGGTCAAGGACGGCAACAAGGAGGCCGCGGCGGTGCTGGGCTTCTCCGGCGCCATCGGCGCCTACGGCGGCTTCTTCATCCCCAAGAGCTACGGCACCTCGCTCGCGATGACGGGCAGCCCCGACGCGGCGCTGTACGGATTCGTCGTCTTCTACGCGACCTGCATCGCCATCACGTGGTGGTACTACGCGCGCCGCAACGCGCCCATGCCGTGCTGAGCCGCAGAACACTCTGACTGGAGAAACACATGAGCCACTTTCTCGACCGTCTCACCTACTTCAGCCGACCGCGCGAGCCTTTCGCCGACGGACACGGCGTGGTGGTACAGGAAGACCGCCGTTGGGAGGACGGCTATCGCAAACGCTGGCAGCACGACAAGATCGTGCGCTCGACCCACGGCACCAACTGCACCGGCTCCTGCTCGTGGAAGGTGTACGTGAAAGGCGGCATCGTCACCTGGGAGACGCAGCAGACGGACTACCCGCGCACCCGCCCCGACCTGCCCAATCACGAACCGCGCGGCTGTCAGCGCGGCGCCTCCTATTCCTGGTACCTCTACAGCGCCAACCGCGTGAAGTATCCGATGGTGCGCGCACGGCTCCTGCGCCTATGGCGCGAAGCGCGCCGCAGCATGGGGCCGGTGGAAGCCTGGCGCTCCATCGTCACCGATCCGGTCAAGGCGAAGGCCTACAAGTCCGTGCGCGGCATGGGCGGCTTCGTGCGTTCCTCCTGGGAGGAAGTGAACGAGATCATCGCCGCCGCGAACGTCTACACCATCAAGGAATACGGGCCCGACCGCATCATCGGCTTCTCGCCCATCCCGGCGATGTCGATGGTTTCCTACGCCGCCGGCTCGCGTTATCTCTCGCTCATCGGCGGCGTCTGCATGAGCTTCTACGACTGGTACTGCGATCTGCCGCCGTCCAGCCCGCAGGTCTGGGGCGAGCAGACCGACGTGCCGGAATCGGCCGACTGGTACAACTCGACCTTCATCATGGCGTGGGGTTCGAACGTGCCGCAGACCCGCACGCCCGACGCGCACTTCTTCACCGAGGTGCGCTACAAGGGCGCGAAGGTGGTCGCCGTGACGCCGGACTATGCCGAGGTGGCCAAGCTCGCCGACCTGTGGCTGCATCCCAAGCAGGGCACCGACGCGGCGATGGCGATGGCGATG
>QGUL01000478.1 GCA_003242425.1 Pseudomonadota bacterium
CCGCCAAGAGCAAACGTTCGGCCGAGGAGGCGCGCGCGAGCCTCGCCGCGAGCAACCCGATGGGGCGACTCGTGATGCCGGACGAGGTCGCGGCCGCGGTCGGATTCCTCTGTCTTCCTTCTTCCGGCGCCATTACCGGCGCGACGCTGCCGATCGCCGGTGGAGAAATCTCATGACGGACGACGAGACCCTGGTCCGTACGAACGGAAGCGACCGCGAAAGCGCGGTCGCGCGGGACGACAAGCTCGAACTGCGCGTGTGGCTGCGGCTGCTCACCTGCGCCAACCTGATCGAGGCGCATGTGCGCGCGGGATTGCGCGAGAGCTTCAACATCACGCTCCCCCGTTTCGACCTGCTGGCGCAGCTCGACCGCGCGCCAGACGGCCTGACCATGAGCGAGTTGTCCGACCGCCTCATGGTGTCGAACGGCAATATCACCGGTCTCGTCGATCGTCTCGTCGCCGAAGGACTGATCGCGCGCGCGCCGGCACCGGACGACCGCCGGCGCAGTCGCGTGAAGCTTACGCCCGCCGGCAAGCGCGCCTTCGATGCCATGACGCCGGTCCACGAAGCCTGGATCGACGCGCTTTTCGCCGGACTGAGTCGGGTCGAGATGGCCGAGCTCCTCAACCTGCTCGCCAAGCTCAAGCGCTCGATCCAGGCAGCCGGACCGAATCCCGTGAAGGCAGCCGGACCGAATCCCGTGAAGAAAGACAACGCATGACGCTGACGTCCTACAGTCCCGACCGTTTCCGTCCGCAGCATTTCGGCTGGTCCGTCAAGGATCGCGTCGCCACCATCACGCTCAACCGGCCGGAGCGGAAGAATCCGCTGACCTTCGAGAGCTATGCCGAGCTGCGCGATCTCTTCCGCGATCTCGTCTACGTGCCGGACATCCGCGCTGTTGTCATCACCGGCGCCGGCGGCAATTTCTGCTCGGGCGGCGACGTGCACGACATCATTGGCCCACTGGTCCGGATGGATATGGTCAACCTTCTGCGCTTCACGCGCATGACCGGCGATCTCGTCAAGGCGATGCGTGCCTGCCCGCAGCCGATCATTGCCGCCGTCGACGGCGTCTGCGCCGGCGCCGGGGCCTGCATCGCGATGGCGAGCGACCTGCGCTTCGGCACGCCGCGTGCCAAGGTCGCATTCTTGTTCACGCGCGTTGGGCTTGCCGGCTGCGACATGGGGGCGTGTGCGATCCTGCCGCGCATCATCGGCCAGGGTCGCGCCGCCGAGCTGCTGTTCACCGGCCGGACGATGTCCGGCGAGGAGGCGGAGCGCTGGGGCTTCTTCAACCGCCTGTCGACGCCCGAAGGCCTGCTCGGCGATGCCGAGGAGATGGCGCACAGCCTCGCCCACGGCCCGACCTTCGCGCACGCCATGACCAAGAAGGCGCTTGACCACGAATGGAACATGGGCATCGAGCAGGCGATCGAGGCCGAGGCCCAGGCCCAGGCGATCTGCATGCAGACCGAGGATTTCGAACGCGCCTACCACGCCTTCGTCGCCAAGCAGAAGCCGGTCTTCGAGGGGAACTGAGCGTGCTGCGCGCGGAAGGATAAGGAATGCCCGACCGCACCTTTCTCGGCTGGCCCTTCTTCGACGACGCACACCGCGAGCTCGCGGCGCGGCTCGAGTCCTGGACGGCGAAAGAGATCGCGCCGTTCGAACACGACGAGCACGACGAGCACGCGCTCTCCGCGCGCTTCGTCCGCATGTCCGGCGGGGGGGGGGGGCTCCGCTACGCGGGGCCGAAACCCTACGGGGGGGGGACCAAACGGCTCAAAG
>QGUL01000111.1 GCA_003242425.1 Pseudomonadota bacterium
ATGGTCGGGGGTGTCCGGGTTGATTTGCCGCGCGCGCTCGTCGAAGGTGGGCGTGTAGTGCCAGTGCGACGGCGGATAGGGGTTGAGATGGCGGTTGAGCGTCAGGACGGCGAGTGCGGAGGGGTCGTTGCGCTGGGCGTCGATGCCCGTCAGCAGCTCGCGCTTGACCAGCTCGAACTCCTCCTGCGGGAAGGAAGGTTCGCGCAGCATTTCCGCCACCAGCGCGAGCGCCCCCGGCAGATTGGCGCGGATGGTGTTGATGGACGCGCTTTCCAGGCCCACGCTCACCGTGGCGCGCAGGCGCTCCAGTTCGTCGTTGAGTTCGGCGCGCGTGCGCTTTCGCGTGCCGCGCGAAAGCATGGCGCTGGCGATGGAGCAGGCAGCCCGGCGGTTGGCGAGCGTTTCGGGCGTGCCCCAGTGCAGGTCCATCTGCAGGGTCACGGTGTTGCCGCGCGTCTTCTTCGGCAGCATCACGAGCTCGATGCCGGGCTCGATCTTGCGGCGGACGAGCCGCGCCTCGATGTTGTCCGGCGTGGGGTCGAAGACTTCACCCAGCACGATCTCGGTGTCGGCCTGGAAATCCCCGAGCAGGGTCTCTATGTCCGGCCGCTGAGGAATCGCCACGCGTTGGGGCTCCCCCGTGGGGTAGAACAGTCCCACGGTCCGGTTGGCCGGGCGCAGATACGCCAGCGCGACGCGCTGTACGTCCTCGCGCGTGACCTTCGCCAGCCGATCGCGGTACCAGAACAGGAGCCGCCAGTCGCCGATCGCCTCGAATTCCGACAGGGTCAGCGCCAGTTTGCGCGTGTTGGTGAGCAGCATCTCGACGTCGTTCTGCAGCTTCAGGCGCGCGCGCTCGACTTCCTCGTCGGTCACCGGCTGCTCGGCGAAGCCTTCCACCACGCGCAGCAGTGCGTCGCGCGCCGCGGAGAGCGAACCTTCCTTGCGCACGCTGGCGCCGAAGTACACCGAGCCCGCTTCGCGAAGCTGGCGGTTATAGCCGTAAGTGAAGGTCGCCAGGCCGGTCTCCACCAGCGCCTTGTGCAGGCGGCCGCTGGGCCTGTCGACCAGCAGCTCCGTGAGCACGTCCACCGGCACGTAGTCCGGATGCGAGCCGGGCGGGATGTGGTAGAGCGCGCCCACCATCTGCACGTCGCCCACGCGTTTGAGGATCACTTCGCGCTCGCCGTCCTGCGGCGGCTCCTCGGTGTAGGTCTGCGGCACCGGCTCCTTGGGACGCGGGATGCGGCCGAAGGTGTCGGCGATCTTGCGCAGGGCGCGTGCCTCGTCGAAGCGCCCCGCGACGATCAGCACCGCGTTGTCGGGGCGGTAGTAGCGCTTGTAGAACGCGCGCAGCCGCTCGATCGGCACGTTCTCGATGTCGCTGCGGGTGCCGATCACCGTGCGGCCGTAGTTGTGCCACATGTAGGCGGCGGCGCTGATGCGCTCGTTGAGCAGCGTCGCGGGATTGTTTTCGCCGGCCTCGAATTCGTTGCGCACCACGGTCATTTCGCTCGCCAGATCCTCGGCCGAGACGCGCGCGTTGACCATGCGGTCGGCCTCCAGATCGAGCATCACCTCGAGGGTTTTCTCGTTGGCGGGGAAGGTCTCGTAGTAATTGGTACGGTCGAAGGAGGTGGTGCCGTTGAAATCGGCGCCGTGCTTGATCAGCGTGCCCTTGGGATTGGGATAGCGCTTCGTGCCCTTGAACAGCAGGTGTTCGAGCAGATGGGCCATGCCGCGCTCGCCGTAGCCCTCGTGCCGCGAACCGACCAGATAGGTGATGTTGACCGTGATCTGGTCCTGCGCCGGGTCGGGCATGAGCAGCACCTTGAGGCCGTTGGCGAGCCGGTATTCGTTGATGCCCGCTAGCGCGGGCCCGCGTTCGACGCCGGGCGGCAGCGCGTTGCTTTTCGTGGCCGTTTCCGAGCCGGCGGGCGCGGCGTAGGCAAGCGGCCAGGCGTACAGGCCGGCGCATAGCAGCGCCGCGAACGCGACCATCCATCGTCGAAGCATGGGATTCCTTCCGGTGGTGCAGACGGCAAAAGCGCTATTGTAGGCGGCCGGCGGACCCGGCCGATGGGCAGACTGCGCAGGCGGCCCGGAAGTTCCGCAGCGCCGGGTCCGCGGCCCCGGTGGCGGGCGCGGCGGGGCAGGGGCTTGAATTCGGCGTTGCCGCCGCCATATAGCGGCCCAATCTGCATACGGAGGAAAGCACGTCCATGGCCGAGACTGCCAACAAAGAGACTCTGAGCTTCCAGACCGAGGTCAAGCAGCTCCTGCACCTGATGATCCACTCCTTGTACAGCAACAAGGAGATCTTCCTGCGCGAGCTGATTTCCAACGCCTCGGACGCGGCAGACAAGCTGCGCTTCGAGGCGCTCGCCAGGCCGGAGCTCTACGAGGGCGACGGCGACCTCAAGATCCGGGTCTCGTACGACAAGGCGGCGCGCACCATCACGGTGTCCGACAACGGCATCGGCATGAACCGGGAAGAGGTGATCCGGAACATCGGCACCATCGCCAAGTCGGGCACGCGCGAATTCCTGCAGTCGCTCACGGGCGACCAGGCCAAGGACGCCCAGCTCATCGGCCAGTTCGGCGTGGGCTTCTACTCGGCCTTCATCGTCGCCGACAAGGTGACCCTGATCACCCGCCGCGCGGGCGAGAAGCAGGGCGTGCGCTGGGAGTCCGACGGCACCGGCGAGTACACCATCGAGGACTTCGACAAACCCGCACGCGGCACGGACGTCATCCTGCATCTGCGCGAGGGCGAGGACGAGCTGCTGTCCGAATGGCGGCTGAAATCGATCATCCGCAAGTATTCGGACCACATCGCGCTGCCGATCGTGATGAAGAAGACCCGGTGGGACGCCGACAAGAAGGAAGAGGTCCTCACCGACGAAGACGAGACCGTCAACCAGGCCTCCGCGCTGTGGACGCGGCCCAAGAACGAGATCACCGAGGAGCAGTACCACGAGTTCTACAAGCATGTCGCGCACGACTTCGAGGCGCCGCTCGCCTACACCCACAACAAGGTCGAGGGACGGCACGAATACACGCAGCTGCTCTACATCCCCTCGCGCGCGCCTTTCGATCTGTGGGACCGGCACCAGCGCCGCGGGCTGAAGCTCTATGTGCGCCGCGTGTTCATCATGGACGACGCGGAACAGCTCCTGCCGACATATCTGCGTTTCGTGCGCGGGGTGGTGGATTCGGCCGATCTGCCGCTCAACGTCTCGCGCGAGATCCTGCAGGAGAGCAAGGACATCGAAGCCATCCGTTCCGGCTGCACCAAGCGCGTACTCGCGCTGCTGGAGGATCTGGCCGGGAACCAGCCCGACAAGTACAAGAAGTTCTGGTCGGAGTTCGGCCGCGTGCTCAAGGAAGGCATCGGCGAGGACTACGCCAACAAGGAGCGCATCGCCAAGCTGCTGCGTTTCGCATCCACGCACACCGACACCGAAGAGCAGAGCGTGTCGCTGGCCGACTACGTGAGCCGGATGAAGGAGGGCCAGGAGAAGATCTACTACGTCACCGCCGAGTCCTTCCTCGCCGCGAAGAACAGTCCCCATCTGGAAATCTTCCGCAAGAAGGGCGTGGAAGTGCTGCTGCTCTACGACCGCGTCGACGAATGGGTGGTGGGCCATCTCGACGAGTTCGAAGGCAAGCCCCTGCAGTCGGTGGCCAAGGGCGGGCTCGATCTGGGCAAGCTCGAGGACGAGCAGGAGAAGAAGGCGCACGAACAGCAGGCGAGCGAGTACAAGGAGCTGACCGAGAAAATCAAGAAGACGCTCGGCGAGCGCGTGAAGGACGTGCGCGTGACCTCGCGCCTGACCTCGTCACCCGCCTGCCTGGTGGCCGACGAGTACGACATGGGCTCGAACCTGCAGCGCATCCTCAAGGCCGCCGGCCAGAAGGTGCCGAATACGGTGCCGATCCTGGAAATCAATCCCGATCACCCGATGGTCCAGCGCCTGAAGTACGAGGAGAAGCGCTTCGACGACTGGGCGCAGCTGCTCTTCGACCAGGCGCAGCTCGCCGAAGGCGCCACGCTCGAGGATCCGGCCGGCTTCGTGAAGCGCCTGAACGAGCTCATGCTCGATCTGGCGGGCGGCGGCAGCCGGATCTGGACGCCGAACTGAGGAGCCGCCGGCGGCCGGGCGGCAGGGACCGGCCGGCAGCGGGCCGGCGAGAACTTTTACGTTGAGCGACAAGGGACGCGGCGCGATACTCGCCCTGATCCGATCCTGCCCGTCCCTCGACCGTCCCATGGCCGCCGTCATCGCTAATCAGGAGCGCAAACTCACCCTCAGCGAAGTGCTCGACCAGCTGGTCGAGGACGGCTACGTCCCGCGCGAGGACGCGGACTCGCTCCTGGCGAGCCGCCATCTGCACAAGGCGGGGGTGCATCCGCTCGCCCTCGTCGCCGAACAGAAGTGGAAGTCGCTCAAGCCGCCCCACAAACCGCTCCACCTGGAATGGCTGACCGAGTGGTACGCCACCCGTAACGGGCTGGCCTACTATCACATCGATCCGCTGAAGATCAATTTCGCCGCAGTCACCGAGCTGGTGTCGAGCGCCTATGCCGAGCGCTTCAAGATCCTGCCTGTGGAGGTGAACGGCCGCGAGGCGGTGATCGCCTCCGCCGAGCCCTTCGTGCGCGAGTGGGAGCGCGAGCTCGCGCAGATGCTGCGGCTGGACATCAAGCGGGTGTTCGCGAACCCGCTCGACATCAACCGCTATATCGTCGAGTTCTACAACTTCGCGAAGTCGGTCAAGCGCGCCGCCGGCAGCGCGGAGAAGCGTTCCGATCTCTCCAACTTCGAACAGCTTGTCGAGCTGGGCAAGACCAACCGCCAGCTCGACGCCAACGACCAGCACATCGTCAGCATCGTCGACTGGCTGTGGCAGTACGCCTTCGATCAGCGTGCGAGCGATATCCACATCGAGCCGCGGCGCGAATTCGGCCAGGTGCGTTTCCGCATCGACGGCGTGCTGCACAACGTCTACCAGCTGCCTGCGCCCGTGATCGCGGCCATGACCAGCCGCATCAAGATCCTCGGCCGCATGGACGTGGTCGAGAAGCGCCGTCCGCAGGACGGCCGCATCAAGACCCGCACCGCCGACGGCCAGGAAGTGGAGCTGCGTCTGTCCACGCTGCCCACCGCCTTCGGCGAGAAACTGGTGATGCGGATCTTCGATCCCGAGGTGCTGGTGAAGGACTTCACCGAGCTGGGTTTCACGCCCGAGGACAAGCGCCGCTGGGAGGAGATGACTGCACGGCCGCACGGCATCATCCTCGTCACCGGTCCCACCGGCTCGGGCAAGACCACCACGCTCTATTCGACCCTGAAGGCGCTCGCGACCGAGGCGGTCAACGTCTGCACCATCGAGGACCCGATCGAGATGGTGGAGCCGGCCTTCAACCAGATGCAGGTGCAGCCGGCCATCGACCTGACCTTCGCCGAAGGCGTACGCGCGCTCATGCGGCAGGACCCGGACATCATCATGGTGGGCGAGATCCGCGACCTGGAGACGGCGGAGATGGCCATCCAGGCGGCGCTGACCGGCCACCTGGTACTCTCCACGCTGCATACCAACGACGCCGCCTCGGCCATCACGCGCCTGCTCGATCTGGGCGTGCCGCGCTACCTGCTGAACGCCACTATCATCGGCATCATGGCGCAGCGCCTGGTGCGGACGCTGTGTCCGCAATGCAAGCAGAAGGTGTCCTACGAGGAAGGCGGTACGGCGGAAATCGACTGGGACGAGCTCGTCGCGCCGTGGAAAGCCCGCCGGCCGGACTATCTATACCGTCCGGTGGGCTGCCTCGATTGCCGCATGACCGGCTACCGGGGCCGCGTGGGAATTTACGAGGTCTTGACCATGTCGCCGGCCATCCGGCGCTTGGTCTATGCCGAAGCGGATATCGCCAAGATCCGCGAGCAGGCGTACAAAGAAGGCATGAAGAGCCTCCGCGTCAGCGGGGCGATGAAGGTGGCTGCCGGCCTGACCACACTGGAGGAAGTGCTGAAGGTCGCGCCGCCGCATCATGCCGAGAGGTAAAGCAAGGTTGCCCGACAACAAGAACAAAAACCTGCTCAGGGAAGGATTCAGCAAGAACGCGCAGGGCCGGCGGCTGTTGGCGATCGCGCTGCTGGCGCTCGTCTATACGGCCCTAGGCTGGTTCGGCCAGCAGTTTGCCACCATCCACAGTCCCGCCACGCTCGTTTCGCCAGCAGCCGGTCTGGGCGTGGCGGCGCTGGTGCTCGGCGGCCTGGCCCTGCTGCCGGGCGTCGCGCTGGGCGCGCTCGGTGCCATGCTCCTGGGCGGCCTCGGCTGGCAGCCGGCGTTGTGGATCGCGGCGGGGACGACGGCGCAGGCCTATCTCCCCCCCCGGATCCTTCCCCCCCGTTGCTGTTTCG
>QGUL01000112.1 GCA_003242425.1 Pseudomonadota bacterium
GTCCGGACCAGAGCGTGTTGTCCACGGCGATGAGGCCGCCGGTGCGCAGGAGCGCGAGGCAGCGCTCGGAGTAGGCGGGATAGTTTTCCTTGTCGGCGTCGATGAACGCGAAATCGAAAGCGCCGGCATGGCCCGCGTCCAGCAAGGCGTCGAGCGTGTCCAGGGCCGGCGCGATGCGCAGATCGATCTTGTGCGCGACGCCGGCGCGCGCCCAGTAGCGTTCGGCGATGGCCGTCCACTCGCGGTTGATGTCGCAGCATACGATCCGGCCGTCCTCGGGCAGCGCGAGCGCCACGACGAGCGCGCTGTAGCCGGTGTAGGTGCCGATTTCGATACAACGCCTGGCGCCGATCGCCTGGACGAGCAGAGCCATAAACTGCCCCTGCTCGGGCGAAATCTGATAACGCGCATGCGCGTCCTGACGCGTCACCGCGCGCAACTCTTCGAGCAACGGATGTTCGCGCAGCGAGTGCTGCAGGACGTACCGGCGCAGGCGCTCGTCCAGCCCGAAAGTGGTGTTGCTCATGAACGTTCCTTACGCAAACGGCGCCTGAGCGCCGGCCACAGTTCCAGCGCGGCCCAGACCGCCAGCAAGGCGACGCCGATCCACCACGCGCCCTTGAGCGCGGCGATCGCGGCCGCGGCAACCAGGCCCGCGGCCAGCACCAGCGCACCGAGCCGTTGCCTGAAGTCGTCGCGCGGCACGATGCCTCAGGCGAGGAAGAGCTTGTAGGCGGGGTTGTCGCTCTCGTCGACGTAGGGATAGCCCAGGGTGTCGAGGAAAGCCTTGAACGCGCGCCTTTCCTTCACCGGCACCTGCATGCCGACCAGTACCCGGCCGTAGTCGGCGCCGTGGTTGCGGTAATGGAACAGGCTGATGTTCCAGTCCGCGCGCATGTTGGAGAGGAAACGCATCAGCGCGCCGGGCCGCTCGGGGAATTCGAAGCGGTAGAGCAGCTCGGTGACGCCGTCGCCGTTCGCGCCGCGCGGCGCGTGGCCGCCGACCAGATGGCGCACGTGCAGCTTGGCCAGCTCGTTGTCGGACAGGTCGATCGGATCGTAGCCCTGACGCTTGAGCTGGGCGATGAGCTTGCGGGTCTCTTCGCGGTCGCGCACTTCGACGCCGATGAACACTTCGGCGTTCTTCTCGTCGGCGTAGCGGTAGTTGAATTCGGTAACGCTGCGCTCGCCGAGCGCGGCGCACAGCGCCTTGAAACTGCCGGGGCGCTCGGGGATCGTCACCGCGAGCAGCGCTTCGCGATGTTCGCCCACCTCGGCGCGTTCGGCGATGAAGCGCAGGCGGTTGAAGTTGGTGTTGGCGCCGCTCGTAATGGCGACCAGCTTCTGGTCGCGTACGCCGGTCTGCTCGACGTAGAGCTTGGCGCCCGCCACCGCCAGCGCGCCGGCCGGTTCGAGCACCGAACGCGTGTCCTCGAACACGTCCTTGATCGCGGCGCAGATCTCGTCGGTATCGACCAGCACGATTTCGTCCACGTATTTGCGCGCGAGCTTGAAGGTCTCGACGCCCACCTGCTTCACCGCCACGCCGTCGGCGAACAGCCCCACCTGCGGGAGCGTGACGCGGCGTCCGGCTTCCAGCGAACGCGCCATGGCGTCGGCATCGACCGGTTCGACGCCGATCAGCAGGATCTCCGGATGCAGCCGTTTGATGTAGGCGCCGATGCCGGCGATGAGTCCGCCGCCGCCCACGGGCACGAAGACCGCGTGGATCGGCCGGGTGCTCTGGCGCAGCAGTTCCATGCCGATGGTGCCCTGGCCGGCGATCACGTCCGGATCGTCGTAGGGATGCACGAAGGTGAGGCCGCGCTTGCGTACCAGCGTCATCGCATGCTCGTAGGCGTCGGTATAGGAATCGCCGTGCAGCACCACTTCCGCCCCGCGCGCGGCGACCGCGTCGATCTTGATCCGCGGCGTAGTGACGGGCATAACGATGACTGCCCTGCAGCCCAGAGTCTGCGCCGCGAGCGCCACGCCCTGCGCATGGTTGCCGGCCGAAGCGGCGATCACGCCTTTCTTCAGCTGCGCGGCCGGGAGATTGACCATCTTGTTGTAGGCGCCGCGCAGCTTGAAGGAGAACACCTGCTGCATGTCTTCGCGCTTGAGCATGAGCCGGTTGCCCATGCGTGCGGAAAGATTGGGGGCGTATTCCAGCGGGGTTTCGACGGCGACGTCGTACACGCGCGCCTTGAGAATGCGTTCCAGGTAGTCGGTGGCCATGGTTGCTTGCTGTGGGAATGCGTGCCGCGGCGCCGCATAGCTCGCCGGGGCGAAAGGCCGCTACTCTAAGCCTAGGCCGCGGCGCTGGCTATATCGGGATCGCCGCGGCGGCGCCTACCGGGCCACGCGCGCGGCCGACCAGGCACGGCAGGAGCCGTCGGGCATCACGCAGATACCGCGCATGCTGTCGCCCGCCACCTGCCCCCTGTAATGCCGCCGGCCTCCACCCAACCGTCCGAGCACGAACTCCATGGCCGCGCCGCGCAGGCGCCCCGCGCGCAGGCGCGCACAGCCTTCGGAACTGTGGACTTCCCCTTCCACGTACTGATAGCGCTGCCGCAGATGCCAGCGCTGCCAGGGCGCGCCGTCGGCGTATTCGACCCACCATTCGCCCTGCACATCGGCCGGTACCGCCCAGAAAAAGGCGCTGCGCCCGTCTCGCACCACCTGGGCGTCCGGCCGCCAGTCGCCCATACCGAAGGACTGCGACACCAGCCGCGTGCCCGGCGCCAGCCCCAACAATGCGGGCCGCAGTCGCAGGTTGAGATGCGGCAGGAGGTAGAAGGTGATGACGTCGGCCTGGCCGAGATCGGTTTCGAACAGATCCCCGCAACGCACTCTGACGCGGTCGGCCACACCGGCCTCGCGGACGTTGCGGCGCGCGAGCCGCACGAGCTGCGGGTCGTATTCGATGCCGACGGCATGAGCGCCGCGGCGGGCCGCGGCGATGAGGATGCGGCCGTCACCCGCGCCCAGATCGAGCAGCCGGTCGCCGGGGCCGACCCGCGCCATATCCAGCATCTCTTCCAGCAGGACGGCTGGCGTGGGCACCCAGACGGCATCCTTGCCCGGCTGGCCGACTTCCGGGGCCCCGCGGACGGCATGCCGACGAACCGGCTGGGCCCGCACCGGCCCCACGGCGCGCCACAGGTCGCCAAGCCCCGCAGACATCGGTCGACATCTCCTCCTCAGGACGCCTGCCGCGTCCAAGGTGCGGCAGCATCGCCGCCGCACGAGGTCGAAACAGGCCTTCCTACTGGACGCGGGTCGCGACCCAGCGGAGCGTGTTCCCCTCCTTCGTCACGACCGTGCCTTCCATGCGCTTGCCTTTGACTTCGCCGCTGTATTCCAGCCTGGACTCCGGCTCGCCCAGGCCGAAACGGATCTGCGTGCCCGACAGCGACGGCCTGGCGATGTCCAACACCCGTTCGCCTACGCGCGCATTCCCCCAAATGATCTGGTAGTGCTGGCTAAGATCGAGTTCGACCGGCGGCCGGGTACCGCCGTCGTCGGGATAGGACAGGCGCCACTTGCCTGCCACCTTGGCCGGGACGATCCACAAATAGGCTTCGCGGCCGTCGACCACCGCCGTCTCGTCGGGCTTCCAGTCGCCGAGGTCGAAGGCGTGCGAGACGATGCGCGTGCCGGGCTTCAGGGCCAGCAGCTTCGGCCGCAGCTGCATGTTGATGCGCGGCAGCAGGTACATGGTGATGACGTCGGCCTTGCCGAGATCGGCCTCGAACAGGTCGCCCTCGACGAACTTGACCTTGTTGGCGACCCCCGCCTCCTGCGCGTTGCGCTTGGAGAGCTCGACCATCTTGGGGTTGTACTCGATGCCCATCGCGTTGGCGCCGTATTTCTTGGCCGCGGCGATGGCGATGCGACCGTCCCCCGAGCCGAGGTCCATCACGTAGTCCTTGGACGTGACCTTGGCCATCTCGAGCATGCGATCGACCAGCGCTTCGGGCGTGGGCACCCAGACCACGTCCTTGCCCGCCTGCCCGACTACGGGGGCGTATTCCTCAGCGGCCCGCGCCTGCGCGCCCATGAGCAAGCCCAGCACGACGACGAACGCAGCCAGCAACCGATCCATCGCACACCTCCTTGCAATGCCCTTTGCGGGGCGGTGCAACGCGTGAGCAAGCACTGTACCGGCGAACGGGGCGGCTGTCAGCCGGCCACCCCGGGTCGGCGCCCTGATCCTAAACCAAGCTGCCCGCGCCGGGGGCTACGGGGGGTCTGCGGGTTCACTGCACGCGGGTGGCAACCCACTTCCGCGTCTGCTTGCCGTCCACGGAGACGGTGCCTTCCATGCGGCGGCCGTCGAAAACCTTGCCCGTGTACTGGTGCGGACGGTCCTGCGCATCGCGCACCGTGAAGCGGATGCGATCGCCGGCGAGCCAGGGTGCACCCAGCTCCAGCGTTTCGCCACCCTGGCGCAGGTCGCCCCAGATGAGTTGGAAGTTCTGGGTCAGCGTGAGCTCCGCCGTCTCCTTGCCGTCCGGATAGGAGAGCTTCCACTTGCCGCCGACCTTGGCGGGAACGATCCACAAATAGGCCGGACGGCCGTCCACCACGGTGTCGTTGTCCGACTTCCAATCTTCCATGTCGAAGAAATGGGACACGATGCGCGTGCCCGGTTTCAGTTCGAGCAGCTTCGGCCGCAGCTTCATGTTGAGCTCCGGCAACAGATACATGGTGATGACGTCGGCCTTGGAAAGATCGGTTTCGAACAGGTCCGCCTTGAGGAACTCCGTGCGGTCCGCGACGCCCGCCGCTTCGGCTTTGCGTTTGGAAAGCTCGACCAGATCCGGGTTGTACTCGATGCCGATCGCGCGCGCGCCGCGTTTGGCGGCGGCGATGGGAATGCGGCCGTCACCCGAACCGAGGTCCATGACGTAGTCCCCGGGTTTGACCTCGGCCATGTCGAGCATGCGTTCGATCAGGGCGTCCGGCGTGCCGACCCAGATGACATCCTTGCCTTCCTGACCCTCCCTGGGCTCGTATTCGCCGCCCTGCGCCTGCGCAGCAACAGCGAAGCTCAGCCCCGCATAAAGGGCCACCAACAAACGCAACATAACTCCTCCTTGGAAAGGCCCGTTCGGGCCGGTGCAAAGCGGTTCAGACGGGGGTGAGCTTGGCGTAGGCCAGGGCCAGCCACTTCATCCCCTGGCGGCCGAAGTTGATCTGCACGCGCGCATCCGGTCCCGAGCCTTCTGCGCTCACCACCGTGCCCTGGCCGAACTTCGGATGCATGACGGTCTGACCGATGCGGAAAGGCAACTCGCTCTTGGGCGAGGCGCTCGCGGCTTCCCTGCGCGCGCTATGCGAAGCACCCGACCATGCGGCTTCGCTCACCTGCCGGCCGAGGCGCGGCGTCAGCCACTTCAAGAGCTTCTTGGGGATCTCGTCGAGGAAACGGCTCGGCACGTTGTAGCGCGTCTGGCCGTGCAGCAGGCGCGATTGCGAGAACGAAAGGTAGAGCCGGTGGCGTGCGCGCGTGATCGCCACGTACATCAGCCGGCGCTCTTCCTCCAGGCCGTCCATCTCCAGCAGGCTTTGTTCGTGCGGGAACAGCCCTTCCTCCAGACCGGTGATGAACACCACCTGGAACTCCAGCCCCTTGGCCGCGTGCACGGTCATGAGCTGCAGCGCATCGACACCTTCCTGCGCCTGGGTCTCGCCCGATTCCAGGGCGGCGTGCGCAAGGAAGGCCGCCAGCGGATCCACCGCCGCATCGGCCGCACCCGGCGCGCCTTCCGCGAGCGGCACGTCGATCGCCTCTTCCTGCAGGAAGTTGGTGGCGGCGTTGATCAGTTCCTCGAGGTTGCTGATGCGGTCGGCGCCGTCCTTCTCGGACTTGTAATGATCGAGCAGGCCGCTCGCGTGCAGCACGTGCTCGATGATCTCAGGAAGAGGAAGGCCCTTGGTGCCTTCGCGCAGCGTCTCGATCAGGCGGATGAAGCCGCCCACCGCCTGCGAGGACTTGCCGGTGAGGTGCGTGGCCGCCTGCCAGAGGCTGCAGTTGTTCGCCCTGGCGGCGTCCTGCAGGGCCTCGACCGAGCGCGCGCCGATGCCGCGCGCCGGGAAGTTCACCACGCGCAGGAACGCGCTGTCGTCGTCGGGGTTGGCGAGCAGACGCAGGTAGGCCAGCGCATGCTTGATCTCCTGCCGTTCGAAGAAGCGCAGGCCGCCGTAGACGCGGTAGGGGATGCCGGCCGAGAACAGCGCGTGCTCGATGACGCGCGACTGCGCGTTGGAACGGTACAGCACCGCGATCTCGCGCCGCGGAACGCCTTCGCGGGTCAGGGCCTGCACCTCCTCTGCGATCCAGTGCGCCTCGTAGCCGTCGGTCTGCGCCTCGTAGACGCGGATGGGCTCG
>QGUL01000113.1 GCA_003242425.1 Pseudomonadota bacterium
GAAGGGATGCAGCCGGTATTCGGGCAGCGCCAGGGCGATGATGACGCTGTACGCGAGGATGAGCAGCATTTGCGCACGCCACAGCCAGCGCCGCCGCGGCGGCTCGAGCGCATACACGCCGACGCCGAACGCGAGATCGAGCAGGGCGGCGCCGTAGAGCGCCACCGGCGCGGCCGCACCGGTGATCCCGACCTGCGCCAGCAGCGCATAGCTCGCCTCGACTGGGTAAAGCCCGAGCGACACCAGGCCGGTGAGAATCCAGACGAGGGCGACGCTGAAACGCAGGAGCGGCAGCATCCAGTTCGATCGTGCGGTGAGCGCGCGTTCGCGTGCGGTATCGGCTGCGATGAACCGCGAGGCATCGCGCGGCAGGCGGCCGAGCAGCGCTGTCATCGTTTCGCACGACGCGGTGTTGCCGCGTTCCAGCATCGCCAGCGTTTCGCGATCCAGCAGTCCCGGCAGGCGTTCGCCGAGCGCGGCGGCGCTGCGCATCATCCAGTGCGGAATGGGCAGGCCGAGGGTGCGCGGCAGGCCGAGCTGCGCACGCAGGCTCATGAGCCAGTCGCGGAAGGTGATCGCCTCGGCGCCGACGGCGGGCAAGACGCCGCGCAAGGGTCCTTCGTGTTCCACCAACCGTACCAACGCTTCGACGAGATCGTCGATGTGTACGGGCTGGATCGCTTGCCGGCCGCCCGCGGGCAGGGGCACGAACGGCAGTGAAGCAAGTGTCTCGAACAGCCGCGCGCTTGCGCCGTCCGGGCCGTACACCAGCGAAGGCTGGACCACGACCCAGTCGACCGGCAGTGTGGCGAGGTAGTCGTCCGCCTGCTTCTTCGAACGGTGGTAGCGGCTTTGTGCCTTGTCGTCCGCACCGAGGGCGGAAATCTGCACGATCCGGCGCACGCCGGCCTGCGAGGCGGCTTCGAAGAGCGCGATCGGCGCGCGCGCATGCAGCGCACCGAAAGTGGCGCCGCCGACTTCGCGTAAAATGCCGACCGCGTTGATCACCACGTCCACGCCTTCCAGGCGCGGCCGCCAGATCTCCGGGCTGTGGTCGCGGGTGTAATCGATCGCCACGGCATCGTCCAGGCCGTCCGCGCTGTGCACGCCGCGCAGCACGCGGTGTCCGCGTGCCGCGAGCGCTGCAGCGAGGTGACGGCCGATGAAACCGTTCGCGCCGCAAAGCAGGATGTTCATTTCCCGTTTCGAGTGAAGCGCATGACTTGCGCCGGGCAACCCGGTAGGCTTGCCGGTCCTGTCGGCTGTCGCATTATCGGTCCGTATCTCGTTCAATGTCGCGTTCCGTTTCGCCCATCCGTCTCCGTCCCGATCGTCCGCGCAGCGGCCTGCCGCCGGAAGTGGTCGAGGCGCGCCGCGCCAATCTGCCGCGCCCCACGTTCCCGGAGGAACTGCCGGTCAGCGCGAAGCGGGAGGAGATCGCCCGCGCGATACAAGAACACCAGGTCGTCATCGTCTGCGGCGAAACGGGTTCGGGCAAGACGACGCAGCTTCCGAAGATCTGCCTGTCCATTGGCCGCGGCGTGCACGGCTACATCGGCCACACGCAGCCGCGCCGGCTGGCGGCGCGCGCCACCGCGGGCCGCATCGCCCAGGAACTGCAGAGCGAGCTCGGGCAGGCGGTGGGTTACAAGATCCGCTTCAACGACCGTACCAGCCCGTCGAGCTACATCAAGCTCATGACGGACGGCATCCTGCTGGCGGAGACGCAGACCGATCCCGAGCTGCGTTCGTACGACACGATCATCATCGACGAGGCGCACGAGCGCAGCCTCAACATCGATTTCCTGCTCGGCTATCTCAAGCAGTTGCTGCCGCGCCGGCCCGATCTCAAGCTGATCGTCACCTCTGCGACCTTGGATGCGGATCGCTTCGCGCGCCACTTCCCGCAGCCGAACGGCGAGCCGGCGCCGGTGATCGAAGTCTCCGGCCGGCTCTATCCGGTGGAAATCCGCTACCGCCCGCCGCAGGAGAACGAGGACGGTGAAATCGACATCAACGAGGCGATCGTCGATGCGGTGGACGAGCTTGCCCGGCTCGATCCGGGCGACGTGCTCGTCTTTCTGCCCGGCGAGCGCGAGATCCGCGAAGCCGCCGAAGCCCTGCGCAAACATCATCCGCCGCACACGGAGATCCTGCCGCTTTATGCCCGGCTTTCGGCCGCGGAACAGGAGCGCGTCTTCAAGCCGCACGGCGGCCGGCGCATCGTGCTCGCCACCAACGTCGCCGAGACCTCGCTCACCGTGCCCGGCATCCGCTACGTCGTCGATACGGGGCTGGCGCGCATCAAGCGCTACAGCTACCGCAACAAGGTCGAGCAGCTGCGCATCGAACCGATCGCGCAGTCGGCCGCGCGCCAGCGCGCGGGCCGCTGCGGGCGCGTGGCCGCGGGCGTGTGCATCCGGCTCTACGAGGAAGAGGACTACAACAAGCGTCCGGCCTACACCGATCCGGAAGTGCTGCGCTCCTCGCTCGCGGGCGTGATCCTGCGCATGAAGGCGCTGCGGCTCGGTGCGGTGGAACACTTCCCCTTCATCGATCCGCCCGCGCCCAAGGCGGTCAACGACGGCTATGCGCTCCTGCAGGAACTGGGCGCGGTGGACGAAGCGCGCGAACTGACCGAGGTCGGACGCCAGCTCGCCAGGCTGCCGCTCGACCCGCGCATCGCGCGCATGGTGCTGGCCGCCAGGGAAGAACAGTGTCTGGCCGAAGTGCTGGTGATCGCCGCGGCGCTTTCGGTACAGGATCCGCGCGAGCGACCGGCCGAACGGACGCAGGCGGCCGACGAGGCACACAAGAAATTCACCGACGAGAAATCGGATTTCCTCGGCTATCTCAAGCTGTGGAAGTTCTTCGAGGAGGCGTTGCACCACCACTCCAACCGCAAGCTGCACAGGCTTTGCCGGGAGCATTACCTGTCCTACATCCGCATGCGCGAGTGGCGGGACGTGTACACCCAACTGAAGGAACTGGTGGGCGAGCAGGGCTGGCGCCTGAACGACAAACCGGCCACCTATGCGCAGATCCATCGCGCGCTGCTCACCGGGCTGCTCGGCAACATCGGTCTGAAGCAGGAGGACGGCCACTACCTGGGCGCGCGCGGCATCAAGTTCCATATCCATCCGGGCTCCGCGCTCGCGCGCAAGTCGCCGCGCTGGGTCATGGCCGCGGAGCTGACCGAGACCACGCGGCTCTACGCGCGAGTTGTCGCCGGCATCGAACCGGAATGGCTGGAAAGCGTGGGCGCGCATCTCATCAAGCGGCATCAGTACGAACCGCATTGGGAGAAGAAGCCCGCGCACGTGGCGGCCTTCGAACGCGCGACGCTCTACGGTTTACCGGTCTACACCAACCGCCGCATCCATTACGGGCCGCTCGATCCGGAAGAGTCGCGGCGCATCTTCATCCGCCAGGCGCTGGTGGAAGGCGATTACGACAGCCGCGCGCCGTTCTTCCTGCACAACCGCAAGCTGATCGCGGAAATCGAGGCGCTGGAGCACAAGTCGCGGCGGCCGGACGTGCTGGTCGACGACGAGCTGATCTACGCCTTCTACGACAGTCTCATCCCTCCCGGCATCCACAACGGCGCGGCCTTCGACGCCTGGCGCAAGGAAGCGGAGGCGAAGAATCCCAAGCTGCTGTTCCTCAAGCGCGAAGACCTCATGCGCCACGAAGCGGCGGGCATTACCACGGCGCAGTTCCCCCACCACATCGAGATGGCCGGCCGCCGCTTCGCGCTCGAATATCTGCACGATCCGGGCGGGCCGCGCGACGGCGTCACCATGACCATTCCGCTCATCGCGCTCAACCAGATCAGCGCCGCTCGCTGTGAATGGCTGGTGCCCGGGCTGCTCAAGGAGAAGGTTGCGCTGCTCGCCAAGTCGCTGCCGCAGAAACTGCGCCACCGGCTGGGGCCGTTGCAGGAGTTCGCCGCCGAATTCGTCGAGCGGGTCGAACCTTCCGACATGCCGCTCGCGGAGGCGATCGCACGTTACGCGCGCAGCGAGCGGCAGCTCGTCATTCCGCTGGAAGCCTTCCGCCCCGAGACGCTGCCGCCGCATCTGTCGATGAACTTCCGCGTGATCGACGAGCATGGGCGCCAGCTCGCGATGGGCCGCAATCTAGCCGCGCTGCGCGCCGAGCTGGGCCACAAGGCGGGCGAGCAGTTCGCGGCGGTAGCGCAGCCCAAGGCCGCGCTCGAGGGACTGACCGAATGGAGTTTCGGCGAACTGGACGAGGTGATGGAGATCAGGAGCGGCTCGCAGACGCTCATCGGCTATCCCGCGCTGGTGGACGAGGGCGATTCGGTGAGCCTGCAGGTGTACGACGCGCCCGACAAAGCGCGGGCCGTCCATCGCGCCGGACTGCGGCGGCTGTTCATGCTGCAGTTGAAGGAGCAGGCGAAGTATCTGGAGAAGAATTTTACCGGTCTGCAGACCATGGCGCTGCAATACGCCGCGCTCGGCGGCGATGCGGCCGAACTCAAGCGCCAGTTGTTGGCCGCTGCTTTCGACCGCGCCTGCATGGCCGAGCCCTTGCCCGTGAACCGCGAGCAGTTCGAGCAGCGCCGCGACGAAGGTCGCACGCGCCTGAATCTCATCGGCCAGGAGCTCGCGCGCCTCGTGGGCGTCATCCTCACCGAATACCAGGCGGTGACGAAGAAGCTGCAGACCGTCAAGGGTTTTCCGGAAGTGGTGCGCGACATCCAGGAACAGCTGGCGCGCCTGCTGCCCAAGAACTTCATCGAAGCCACGCCCTACGATCGGCTGCAGCATTTCCCGCGCTATCTGAAAGCGATCGCGTTGCGGCTCGACAAGCTGCGCGCCGATCCTTCGCGCGATGCGCGTGCCATGGCCGAGTACGCGCCGCTGCAGGCCCAATGGCTGCGCGAGGAGGCGAAGCGCCGCAAGCAGGGCGAAACGGACCCGCAGCTCGAACAGTTCCGCTGGATGCTGGAAGAACTGCGGGTGCAGCTCTATGCGCAGGAGCTGCGCACGCCCGCGCCGGTCTCGGTGAAGCGCCTGCAAAAATTCTGGGAGAGCCTGCGACGTTGAGGCGGCACCGTGGCACACTGCGCGCAACCCTTGCCTGGTGAGGAGGCACGATGACGGAAATCGTCAAAGCCCTGGTGCGGGGACTGGCGAGCACGCTGCATCCGCGCATGATCCTGTGGATGATCTGGCCGCTGGCGGTGGCGCTGCTCGTCTGGGGCATCGCCGCCGTCGCCTTCGGCGCGCAGACGGTGCGCTGGCTGGAAGGACAGCTTTCGACCTCGGCGGTGGCGCAATGGATCTCGCAATGGATTCCCTTCGAGCCGGTGGCGGCCGTGCTCGGCTGGGCGGCGCTGCTGATCCTGTTCGTGCCGCTGGTGATCGTCACCGCTTCGTTCATCGTCGGCGTGTTCGGCATGACGGCGATGGTCGACCATGTGGCGCGCAACTACTATCCCGGGCTGGAGCGGCGCCACGGCGGCACGATCATGGGCATGGCAGGCAACGCCGTCATGGCGCTCGTCGTCTTCCTGTTGCTGAGCCTCGTCACGCTGCCGCTGTGGTTCATTCCCGTGCTGTGGCCGGTGCTGCCGGTGCTGCTGCTCGCCTACTTCAACCAGCGCATGTTCCGCTACGATGCGCTGTCCGAGCACGCCGACAAGGACGAGATGCAGGCGATCTTCAAACGGCACAACGCGGCGATGTACGGGCTGGCGATCCTGCTTTCGCTCATCGCGCAGATTCCGCTGGTGGGCTTCTTCATCCCGGTCATCGCCGGTCTGGCCTTCACCCATTACGGACTGGCACAACTCGAAAGGATGCGGCGCGCATGAACTTCGGCGCACTGATCATCGGTGACGAGATCCTGCGCGGCAAACGTACGGACCGCCATTTCGCGAAAATGGTGGAACTGCTCGCCGCGCGCGGACTTCGATTGGCGTGGGTGGAATATCGCGGCGACGACCGCGAAGCCCTGACGGCCGTCTTGCGCCGCACATTCGCAAGCGGAGACATCGTGTTCTGTTTCGGCGGCATCGGCTCCACACCCGACGATCACACGCGCCAGGCGGCCGCGGCGGCGCTGGGGGTGGAGCTCGTGCTGCATCCCGAGGCGGCGTGCCTGATCGAAGCGGCGATGCAGCGGCGTTACGGCAGGCCTGCCAACGCGCAGCAGTTGCAGATGGGCGAGTTCCCGCAAGGTGCGGAGCTCATCCCGAATGCCTACAACGGCATTCCGGGTTTTTCGATCCGCGATCATCACTTCATGCCGGGCTTCCCCGTCATGGCCCATCCCATGGCCGAATGGGTGCTCGATCATCGCTA
>QGUL01000114.1 GCA_003242425.1 Pseudomonadota bacterium
AAATTTAGTTCGGTTTTGTGGGGTCCGGGGTGGTATAAAGAGGCCGCATGAGGGTGTGCAGCGCGGCGAAGCGTTCGCGGACGGCCTGCAGCGCCTGCTTGTCGTTGTAGAGATTGAGCGCGGCCTGCGCGAGATTCTCCGGCGTCACGTCGTCCTGCAGCAGTTCGGGCACCACCCAGTCGTCGCAGAGAATGTTCGGCAACCCGACGTACTTCACACGCACCAGCCGCTTGGCGATGGCGAAGGAAAGCGGCGCCATGCGGTAGGCGATCACCATGGGACAGCGCAGCAGCGCCGCCTCCAGCGTCACCGTGCCGCTCGCCGCGATGGCGAAATCGCTCGCCGCGAGCGCCTCCTGCGCGTGGCCGAACATCATGCGCACGGGCAGTTCGCCGTCATTGTGCCGGTACAGCGCCTCCTCGAACAGCCGGTAGGTCTCGCGCGTGGCGCAGGGCACGAGGAACTGCACGTTGCCCAGCTTCTGCCGGATCAGCTTGGCCGCCCCGATGAAGGGCTCGGCATGGTTGAGCACTTCCTGCTGCCGGCTGCCGGGCAGCAGCGTGACGATCGCGCCCTTGTTCGAAAGGCGCAGATACTCCAGCAGCGCCTCGCGGTCGATGACTTCCGGGATTTCGTCGGCGAGCGGATGGCCGATGAAGGTCACCGGCACGCCGGCGTCCCGATAGATCTGCTCCTCGAAGGGCAGCAGCACCAGCATGTGCGAGACGGCTTCGCGGATGGTCTTGATGCGTCCGGCGCGCCAGGCCCAGACCGTGGGGCTGACGAGATGCGCGGTGGTGATGCCGCGCCGCCTCAGCTGTTTCTCCAGGCCGAGGTTGAAGTCCGGGGAGTCGATACCGAGAAAGAGATGCGGCCGCCGCGCGGCGATGCGGCGCACGAGCTCGCGCCGCAAGGCGACGAGGCCGGGCAGATGCTTCAGCACCTCCACCAGCCCGTGCACAGCCAGCCGTTCCTGCGGCACCCAGGAGTCGAAGCCCTGACCGATCATCTTCGGCCCGCCGATGCCGAAGAACTCGGCCTGGGGATAGCGTTCCTTGAGCGCGGCGATGACGTGGCTGCCGAGCAGGTCGCCGGAAGCCTCGCCGGCGACCATCACGATACGAACCGGAGTCGCGTTCATCGCTTCCCCGCCGTTGCGGCCCGCTAGCGCAGGATGCCGCGCTTCGCCTCACGCAGGAAATCGACCAGGATCTTCAGCTCCGGCCACTCGTCCTGCTGCTGCGCGAGCTGCTCGATCGCCTCGGTCAGCGTGAGGTTGCTGCGGTAGATCGTCTTGTAGGCGCGCCGCAACGCGGCGATCGCCTCGTTGCTGAAGCCGCGCCGCCGCAAGCCTTCGGTGTTGATGCCGTAGGTCTTGGCCGGATTGCCCGAGGCCATGACATAGGGCGGCAGGTCCTGGAACAGGATGGTGCCCCCGCCGGTCATGGCATGCGCGCCGATCTTCACGAACTGGTGCACACCGGTCATGCCGCCGAGGATCGCCCAGTCGCCCACGTGGCAATGCCCGGCGATCTGCGCGTTGCTGGCGAAAATGGTGTTGTTGCCGACCTGGCAATCGTGGGCGATGTGCACATAGCCCATGATCCAGTTGTCGTTGCCGATGCGCGTCACGCCCGCGTCCTGCGCGGTGCCGGCGTTGATGGTGCAGTATTCGCGGATGGTGTTGCGATCGCCGATCTCGACGCGCGTGGGTTCGCCGCTGTACTTCTTGTCCTGCGGTTCGCCGCCGAGCGAGCAGAACTGGAAGATGCGGTTGTCGCGGCCGATGCGCAGATGGCCCTCCAGCACGACGTGCGGACCGACCCAGGTGTTGTCGCCGATCTCGACGTGCTCGCCGACGATGGTGTAGGCCCCGATGCTGACGTTGGCGCCGATTTTGGCTTTGGGATGAACGATGGCGGTGGGATGAATCATGTTCGTGCGCGGCTCGTCGGTCGGCATCAACCCTCACGCATGGTGCACATCATCTTCGCTTCCGCGGCGAGCTTGCCGTCGACGGTCGCCTCCGCCTCGAACGTCCACACGTTCTTGATGGTGCGCACCGGGCGCGCGGTGATGCGGAGCTGATCGCCGGGCGTCACCGGGCTCTTGAAGCGCGCCTCGTCGATGCCGAGGAAATACACCAGCGAGTTTTCGCTCGGCACGCGGCCGGCGGTCTTGAACGCGAGGATCGCGGCAGCCTGCGCCATCGCCTCGATGATCAGCACGCCGGGCATGATCGGCAGTTTGGGGAAATGGCCGGGAAAGAACGGCTCGTTGAAGGTGACGTTCTTGACGGCGACGATGCGCTCGCCGGGCACGCATTCCAGTACCCGGTCCACCAGCAGGAAGGGATAGCGGTGGGGAAGGTACTGCTGAATTTCGTTGATATCCATGCTGCTCATTCTTCGTTCTCCGTGCCCGTCTTGCCGCGACCCGAGCGGCGTACGCGCTCGTACAGCTTGTCCAGTCCGCGCAGCAGCGCAACGGTACGCCGCCATTCGCGCGCCGGCGTCGCGGGAATCACGCTCAGATACATGCCCGGTTCCTCGATGGAACGGGTCACCCAGGTGCCGCCGGAGATGACGACCCGGTCGGCGATGTGCAGGTGGCCACCGATCATCGCGGCGCCACCGATCATGCAATGTCGTCCGATCGTCGTGCTGCCGGCGATGCCGGCGCAGCCGGCGATGGCCGTGTGCGCGCCGATGCGGCAGTTGTGACCGATCTGGATCTGGTTGTCGAGTTTGACGCCCTCCTCGATCACCGTGTCGTCGAGCGCGCCGCGGTCGATGGTGGTGTTGGCGCCGATTTCCACGTCGTCGCCGATGACGACGCGCCCGATCTGCGGAATCTTCAGCCAGCGGCCCTGCTGCTGGGCGAAACCGAAACCGTCGGCGCCGATCACCGCGCCGGAATGGATGATCGCCCGGCGCCCGATCACGCAATCGGCGTAGATTGTCACGCGCGGATAGAGCCGGCTGCCCTCCCCGATGGTGCTGCGCGCGCCGACAATGCAGCCGGCGCCGACCGCCACGCCCGGGCCGATGTTCGCGCCCGCCTCGATCACGCAACCGGGACCGATGTGCGCCGTCGGGTCGATGAAGGCGCTGGCATCGATGACCGCGCTCGGATGCACGCCCGGCTGCACCGGCGCGGGCGGATTGAGCAGCCGCGAAACCTGGGCGAAATAGAGATAAGGATCGGCGCAGACGATGCGCGGCAGCGTGGTGGCGTCGCGCTCTTCCGCGCTCACGATCACCGCGCCGGCGCGCGTGGCCTGCAGTTCCTCGCGGTATCTGCCCTGTGCGAAGAAGCTGATGTGCTCGGGACCGGCGCTCTTCAGGGTCGCCACCTGCGAGACCCGCGTTTCCGGGTCGCCCACCACTTCGCCGCCGAGCTGCGCGGCGATGTCCGCCAGCCGCACGCTACGCGCTTGCATGGGCAGCCTTATTTGGCGGGCTTGCTGTCGGCAGGTTTGCCGTCATCCAGCGCCTTGATCACTTTGTCGGTGATGTCGATGCGCGGACTCACGTACACCGCTTCCTGGAAGATGATGTCGAATTTCTCCGCCTCGGCGATCTGCTTCACCGCGCGGTTGGCGCGCTCGAGAATCCCGGCCAGCTCCTCGTTGCGGCGCGCATTGAGATCCTCGCGGAACTCGCGCTGCTTGCGCTGGAATTCGCGGCTCGCTTCGGCCAGCTCGCGCTCGCGCTTGCTGCGCTCGCTGTCCGGCATGGTCATGGCGTTGCGCTCGAGCGATTCCTGCAGCTTCTTGATGCTCTCCGCCATGCGCTGCAGTTCCTGATCGCGCTTGCTGAATTCCGCTTCGATGCGCTTTTGCGCACGTTGGGCGGGAACCGCATCGCGCAAGATGCGGTCGAGGTTGACGAAGCCGATCTTTGCGCCTTCCTGGGCGAAGCTCGGGAAAACCAACAGCAGCATCGGCCACAGGGCCAGCCAGCGGAATGTCGTTAACGTCATGTCTGAAATCCTGTAATGGATATGGCGTCCCTAAAACGCGTGTCCGAACGTGAACTGGAACTTCTGCACGTCGTCGCCAGGCTGCTCGTTGAGCGGGTAGGCGATGATGAGCTGCAGCGGACCGAAGGGCGAATTCCACGACACGAACCCGCCCGTAGAATACCGCAACTTCAAGTCGCTCAAGGTATTACCCTTGCCGGTGTCCCAGACCTGGCCGGCATCGAAGAATACCCCCATCCGCACCGAACGGTCTTGACGCATGCCCGGCATCGGGAACAGCAGCTCGGCGTTGCCCACGACTTTGCGTGAGCCGCCCAGCACGCCGTCGGCGTCGCGCGGACCGAGCGATCCCTGTTCGAACCCACGGACAGAATTCGGTCCGCCGCCGAAGAAGGCCTTGAAGAACGGCAGTTCGCCGCCGCCGTAGCCCGCGGCGTAGCCCGCCTCGCCCTTGAGCTTCAGGGTGAGGTCGCGCGACAGCGGGAAATACCAGCTCAGCTCGTAGTTGATCTTGTAGTACTGCAGGTCCGCCGCGGGCAACCCCGATTCGATGTAGGCGCGCTGATACGTCCCGGAGGTGGTCCAGAACGCGCTGTCGCGGCGGTCGCGCGACCAGCCGATGGTGCCGATGAGGCCCAGCGTCTTGTCGCCTTCGGTGTCGACGAAATCCTTGAACCGGTCCGGGCTGTCGTCGAACAGCTCGATTTCGGTCTGTTCCACCGCCAGGCCGAAATGGATGCGGTCGAATTCGGTGATCGGCACCCCGGCGCGCAGGCCGACGCCCATGGTATCGGTCGCGTAACGTCCGAAGCTCAGGCGCCGGCGCGGGTCGTAGCGGCGCGCATAGATGTCGAAACCGCCGCTGACGCCGTCCACCGTGAGATACGGGTTGGTGAACGACAGGCCGATGTTGCGGTTGATCTTGCTGGTGTTCAGGTTGATCTCCACCGCGTTGCCGGTGCCGAACAGGTTCTGCTGCGAGACCGAACCCTGCAGCACCAGGCCGTCGGCGCTCGAGAAGCCGGCACCCAGCATCAGCGCGCCGGTGGGTTTCTCGACCACGCTGTAGGTCACGTCCACCTGATCGGTCGTGCCGGCTACCGGATGGGTATCGACGTTGACCTCGGTGAAGTAATCGAGCCGGTCGATGCGCTGGCGTGAAAGCTGCAGTTTCTGGGCGTCGTAGTAAGCGCCTTCAAGCTGCCGCATCTCGCGGCGGATCACCTCGTCACGGGTGCGGGTGTTGCCCGCCACCTCGATGCGCCGAACGTACACCCGCCGGCCCGGGTCGATCATGATGTTGAAGGCGACCGTGCGGTCTTCCTTGTTGACGTCCGGCACCGCGTTGGCGTTGGCAAAGGCATAGCCGTCGTTGCCGAGACGGTCGGTGATCGCCTTGGTGGTGTCCGTCAGCTTCTTGCGCGAGAAGGTTTCGCCGGGCTTGATCTGGACGAGCTTTTCCAGCTCCTCCTTCGGCACGACGAAATCGCCCGAGAGCGTGACGTCGCGGACCGTGTACTTCTCGCCCTCGGAAATGTTGACCGTGATGTAGATGTGCCGCTTGTCGGGCGTGATCGACACCTGCGTCGATTCGATGTTGAAGTCGAGGTAGCCGCGATCGAGATAGAAGGAACGCAGCGTCTCGAGGTCGGCGGAGAGTTTCTGCCGCGAATACTGGTCGTTCTTGGTGTACCAGGTGAACCAGCCCGGCGTCGTGAGCACGAACAGATCGAGCAGCGCGTCCTCGGTGAAGGCGCGGTTGCCGACGATGTTGATGCGCGCGATCTTCGCCACCTCGCCTTCGTCGACGCTGAAGTTGATGGCGACGCGGTTGCGGTCGAGCGGCGTGACTGTGGTCTGGATGTTGACGCCGTAGCGGCCGCGCGTCAGGTACTGGCGCTTGATCTCCTGCTCGGCCTTTTCGATCACCGCCCGGTCGAAAATGCGGCCTTCGGCGATGTTGTTCTCGCGCAGGGCGAGTTTGACGTCCTCCGGCGAGAATTCCTTCATGCCGCTGAAATCGATCTGCGCGATCGCGGGGCGCTCCTCCACCACCACCACGAGCACTTCGCCGTCGATTTCGATGCGCACATCCTTGAAGAAGCCGGTGCCGAACAGCACGCGAATCGCCTCGCGGGCCTTGTCTTCGGTCATCGTCTCCCCGACTCTCACGGGGAGGTAACTGAAGACCGTACCGGCTTCGATGCGCTGTATCCCCTCCACCCGGATGTCGCGCTTGGCGAGCGGTTCGAATGCGTACGCGGCATGCGCGAACAGGGCACCCACCAGTGCCGCAGCGAGTTTTTTTCTCATGTTGAGGCGGTGTTCCTCGTCAGCCGGTGAGCAG
>QGUL01000479.1 GCA_003242425.1 Pseudomonadota bacterium
ACGTGAAAATTTTATAACCGAATGCTTATCAGCCTGTGCGGACGTCATCCGGAATAGGGGAAAAGAACATGGAGCATGACGACATGGCGGCACATCGCCAGAGCGGCTTCACCCTCGTGGAAATCGCCATCGTCCTCGTGATCATCGGCCTGCTGCTCGGCGGCGTGTTAAAAGGCCAGGAGCTGATCACGCAGGCGAAGATCAAGAACATCTCGAACGATCTGAACGGCGTCGTGGCGGCGGTGCACGCCTATCAGGACCGTTACCGCAGACTGCCGGGCGACGATCCGGGCGCGGCTTCGCGATGGACGCTGCTGAACGGCACCACCGTCACCGGCGACAACACCATTTCCGGAAGCTATTTCGCCGCGCCGACCGATACGGGACCGGAATCCACGCTGTTCTGGGCGCATCTGCGACTCGCCGGCTTCATCGCCGGCGACACCTCGACCGTGCAGAACGCCTCGATCCAGCCCCTCAATGCCGCGGGAGGCATCATGGGCGTGCAGAACGGCGGCCTCGGGCTGGTGGGCACCATCGTGTGCGTGGACCGGCTGCCGGCGAAAATCGCCCAGGCGCTCGACAGCCAGATGGACGACGGCAACGCCAGGACCGGGCAGGTCCGCGCAAGCCTGCAAGGCGCGAGCAGAGCGCCGCTGCCCGCCAACGCCCCGACGGCGGACTACGTCGACGATGGCGGCAACTTCTACGTACTCTGCAAGAACATCTGAGCGCTGACGCCGGCAGGCGGCAGGTTCCCGGCGGCGGACGGAGCGGCCTTGCTATACTTTTCGCATGTCAAAACCCGCTTCTCCCGCATCTCCCGCGGAACCCGCAAGAATCCTGCGTCTCGCCCGCGAGGTGCTCGAGATCGAGTCGACCGCCGTCACCAGCCTCATCGAGCGCCTCGATGAGCACTTCGTACGCGCCGTCGAGCTGATCCTCGCCTGCACCAGCCGCGTGGTGGTGAGCGGTATCGGCAAATCCGGCCACATCGGGCGCAAGATCGCCTCCACGCTCGCCAGCACCGGCACACCGGCGTTCTTCGTCCACCCGGCCGAGGCGAGCCACGGCGATCTTGGCATGATCACGCGCAACGACGTGATGCTCGCCATCTCCTACTCGGGCGAAAGCGACGAGCTGCTGACCATCATCCCGCTGGTCAAGCGCCAGGGCGCGCAACTGATCGCCATGACCGGCAACCCCGCATCGACGCTCGCCAAGGAAGCGGACGTGCACCTCAACGTGCGCGTCGCGAAGGAAGCGTGCCCGCTCAACCTCGCGCCCACGGCCAGCACCACGGCGACCCTGGCGCTGGGCGACGCGCTGGCGGTCGCGCTGCTCGATGCGCGCGGATTCAAGGCCGACGATTTCGCCCGCTCGCACCCGGGCGGCGCGCTGGGCCGGCGGCTGCTCACCCACGTCCGCGACGTGATGAAAACGGGCGCCCAGGTTCCCGCCGTGCGGCTGGGCGCCACCCTGACCGATGCCATTCTCGAAATCTCGCGCAAAGGCATGGGCATGACCGCCATCGTGGACGACGCGGACCGGGTGGTGGGCATTTTCACCGACGGCGACCTGCGCCGCGCTATCGAACGCGGGGTGGATCTGCGCGGCGCGCTAATCGCCGATCTCATGACGCCCGGCCCGACCACCATCGGCCCGAACGAGCTGGCGGTCGAGGCGGTCGAGCTCATGGAAAGGCGGCGCCTCAACCAACTGCTCCGGGCGGAAGAAAGCGGCCGCCCCATCGGCGCGCCCAAACTGG